>CAIYJU010000062.1 GCA_903926565.1 uncultured Bacteroidales bacterium | reverse complement strand
TTAGATAGCTCACTCATTTCCACTTCGCAAGCTACGTTCATTCGGTCACTATCCAAGCCTTTTTCCAACGCTAAACCAATGGTCTATTTTTTTTACTGCGTAGAGTTTACCCCATAGTAACGCCAAACAATAGGCAGAGCAGAAAGAAAGTTTACACCAAAGGTGGGAGTCTAGCCGTTTCGGCAATATCGCCGATAAATGATATTGATAACCGAATAGCTTATCAAAAACATTTACTAAATAGGCAGAGCGGTGCACATATCTTGTCTGGTTTGAATAAAACCAAACAAGAAATGTGGCAACTCAAGGCGTACCGCCAACCAGAGAAAAACCACGAAGACCCCACCACCCATTAGTTGTGCAGAAAAAAATACATGACGAGTTTGATTTATCCAGTACTTGCGGAATATGCAAACATTCCATTTCCATTTCGTTCCGGCAGTTTCGTTCATTTCGCAACACTCATTCACTTCAACCCCTGCACTTCATTCCACTGTCATTTATTGCATACTCCTCAGCACCCCACGGCTTAGATAGCTCACTCATTTCCACTCCACAAGTTCCGTTCATTCGGTCACTACCCAAGCCCTTTTCCAAAGCTGCCCCAACGGTATGTATTTTTTTCTGCAAAGAGTTTGCCCCATTTGAAATATTTCCATTTGATTATTCGATAAATCTTTCATGAAGATTAAAGTAAAAACAACAAAGTAAATAAGGACTTTTTGAGTATAATATTTACCGACAAAAAAATAAAAAATCTAGCAAAGGTAAGGCGGCCAGCACATATCCACGCTTTGGTCAGTAAAGGTCAAGCCCTACGGGTTTTGAGAAAAAATCTCCACACTTCCGCAAGCTCCAGGTAGTATTTTTCTCAAAAACCTTGACATCCCAATCCGTCCGCCTAATAAGACAGCTATATTTTTCTTTTTTTTCTTCTTCTTTTTTCTTTCTCTTTTCTGGGGGTAAAAATTATTTATGGGCGCAGCAGCTCTAGTTCTTAACCATTTAATCCCCCATCTAATGAGCACTTTTAACATTAAATCACATCGTCCGGGCGTTAGTTATAATATGCCCCATCTCTTCATTTTAAACAAAGGAAATAACAGCGGAAAGCCTTTGTTAGTTGCCTGTCCAAACTGTTTCGTAATCCAGTTTCAATGCGAAAAAGAAAAGGAACAAATCTACTGGCTGATGTATAGCTTGTGGCAGTCAAAAGCTTTTTATCCGTTTTTGCGAGGTTCAGTCATACCGTTTATAGTTCTCAATGATTTAAAGTGCTGTCTTCGAGATGGTCTGAAAAAAGTGGATGAAAATCCGGCTCAGTTTGAAAAAGCGGTGGCTGCACTCAGAAATCTGGAATCCATGGAAAAGCAAAATAAACAAAACTTGCTTTTAATCTCACAGGCAAAGCGGATACTGTTTTACAGGTATTTATAATGGCATCATGCATAAAAAAAGCCTCCCAGATTGGGAGGCTTTACTATTACAAAAGTTTACAAACCTGAAAGTAGTAGTTTTTAGCGATTCTTACGCCTGATTAAATTCTTTAAAACCAACGAAACAACTAAACTCACAACAGCGCTTAGGACGGCGAGTATAACAGTTTTTACTAAATCTGCAACAAACACGTTGCTAAACACTGATAGCAACATACCGCCGAAAGTACCGGCATACACTTGGCCATCGCTGTTTGTTTCAAAGAGTTTCATTGTTGCTTGATGCTGAATTGTTATCAACTGCAGTTTGACTAATTGCTGAAACTATCCCACCAGCTATTGCTACATATCCGGCCGCGGTTATTAAACTTGCAGGTAGTAATATCGGTGAAGTTAAAATTGCTCCTCCAATTGCTGCCAAAGTCAAACCTATTGTACGCAAAGTTCTGAAAAACTTTGGAGTTGGAGCTTTTATCCGCTGAACAACACTCATGTTGTTGGGGTTAATCTTTGTTTGATTACTCTGTGTTGACATAAATCTTGAATTAAATTGTGACCTTAGATGCTGCTTCTCATTAGAATTAAAGCCCCTCTCAAACTCAAGTTTCCTTTTTCCTTGTCCAATTGGAGAAGATGTTCGCATGGCGGATGAAGTCGAGAGGGGTTAGGGGTGAGGTCTATTCCACACTTACAATAGCCAACACGTTATACGAGTTGTTATTTAGAGAATAGTCAACATTGTTCACGGATTGTACAAAGTCAATCGACAAGAGAATAAAATGAGTCCCTTCAATTGCTGGTACCCTTGCAGGTTTCAAAGAGACAGCCTGGTCTTCAGCATTGACCGCAAGGCGCACCGGTGCCGAAACAATCATTTCTGATTCACCTGTCAAAAAGTTGATGCTGGCAAAACCACTTTTCAAAATGATATGAGTTGCCCCGCTCGGCAAACTAATATCTTTTTGTGGGTTCAATCCAACAATACTGATTTCACCGGTTTCCGTGTCTAACTCAAACGCTTTGTAAAAAACGGTACCAAGAGAGGCATTTACATTGAAGTTGAAACCAATCAGCAATTGCTTGGCCTCATCTTTCGCCAGACCTTCTGCAGCACTACGTTCGCCACGGGCGTTGGCTTCGTCCATGTTTTTGATTTGAGCCATAATTTGAGTAAGCCTTGCAGTTACACGTCCGTCCGATGCATCTTTTGCAAGAGTTCGTAATGTGTCGCGTAATAATTTACCTGCAGAAGCTGCATTACCAAACTCAGCTCCGTTTTCACGGGTTCGTGCAAATCCCGGATCATTCGCGATTCGGGAAGCGTCCACACCACCTTTTTCGCGGGCAAGATAACCATCTTTTGACTTGTAAAAAGAAATCCCACCAATGGTTCCCTGTAATT
>CAIYJU010000061.1 GCA_903926565.1 uncultured Bacteroidales bacterium | reverse complement strand
GGAAGGGATTGAGGTCGCTAACGGATGGCGCATCACGCACAACACACAGGCAGGAGGGTCGGGGAAGGGTCATATAAAATCAAAAGTCCATCAGTTATTAGTTACTGGTCCAATTGCGCCTAATCAATTATTATTTTCTTATTGGTCAAATAGTTGTCTTTATCAATTACAGTCAAAATATATAATCCGTTCTGCAAATTGGTAATTTCCATTTTTGTGCGGCCGCCAGTTTGTTGTTCAAGAATAATTTTCCCAGGCAAATCAGTCAGTCGTATTTCTTTAATATTCATTGATTTGTCAAATTCAATCGTGATTGAACCATGAGAAGGATTCGGGTACATTTTCAACTGATCATTTTGTGCTTCAACCGGTTTTACCGAGGTAATAAGTTCGCAACTGGATACGGTATCCGGATATATCGTAATGTTGTTTTGCCGGAAACAGGAAATCGAAAAATCTGGCGCATCTACAATTGTACCCGGAGAAGGTTCAACCAACCCATACGTTGAACCTATTCCTTCTATGAAATAAATATTGTAACCGGAATTTATTTTCCACCTTTTGCGATAATTATTACCCACTAAAACAGTATCAATGGACTCAACAACATCTCTGGCATGGTATGTTTCAATATAACCCTGCACGGTATCACCCACTTGCATGGTGAAATCATATAACAGTTCCTCCGTTAAAGCAGCAGGAGGAATAATGAAAACTTTCCTGTTTATAGAATCCTGCCGGATTGCACCTTTATACCAAACCGGGTTCACAATCGATAACTTTTGATAAAGCAGCCCGTTAATAAGCGTATCTCCTGAGATGATAATTGAATAATTTTCTTCAACCGGCGGCCAACCCATTTGTAACATGTGGATGTTCCATTGTGCATTGCTGTCGGGGAACGGATAGTAGGTTTGCGCCATTGACGACATTGTTAAAAGGATCGTAAGCAGGAATAACAATTTTTTCATTACCGTTAGTATTATAGGAACAGGGGGGAATTAATTCATAAATATTATGGGAGCCGAGCAAGATATCTCCAATTTTTCTGGCTTATTTTCTGAACTTTAAAGTCAATATTCTATGCAGATTTGTTATACCAAAATCAGACATATTCAGGTCATAAAGATAAAATATTTAATTGACTCACTTCAAGCTCTTTTGACTGCGTAAAAAACCACCAGGCCTCCTCTTCAAAAAAAAAAAGATGCTATTTCAACACCGTGATAAAAAAATCCATTAGCTGAAGATCGATTTGACGCTCCGTCATATTGGCTAATTTGACTTCGGTTTTGCCTGATTCGCAAACCCGGGAATAGGCGATCACAAGCCCGTCGGGCAGTTCAGAAGATGGAGAGATGAAGACTGTTTGTCCGGTTTGGCAGCCTTCAACCATAAACAGAACTTTCACAGAGGAATGAGCCTGTACCATCTGCATATCTGCGGTTACAGATTTTTTGATGAAGGGGTTGCTCATCATGGGCGTATATACCCGCATGATCTGACCATCGGGTGAAACATACAGGTTTGGCGGTTGCGTGGTTGTGCTGTTGTATGCCCCCATGCAAAACAAAGTCTGAATGTCGACATTGCCAAGCCTGACCTGGTCGCTCTCCGTTGCCCTGGCTTCAAAACCTATTGCCGTTGAATTGGTGATATCATATGGGCCTGAGGCGTCGAAATCAGCAAAGGTTCCAACCATTGTATTGTTGGAACCGGTGAGGTTCGCAATCAAGGCATCTCTCCCGATGGCAATATTTCCACCACCTGAATTCAGTTCCTTCAGGGATGAATTACCAATGGCGACATTGTGGTCTCCGTGGGCGTTTTTCATGGCATCCCAGCCAACGGCCGTGTTGTAGCTGCCTTCCTGGTTCTCCCGCAGGGCCGTCTGCCCGATGGCGACATTGGCGGTTCCGGAGGTGTTGCTGATCATTGCCTGGTACCCGATGGCAGTGTTTTCACTGGCGGTGTCTTCGTGCATGGCTTCATAACCAATGGCGGTGTTGCTGTGACCATTGATGTTCATATGCAGGGCGCCGTCACCGACGGCCACGTTGTTCACGCCATTGACATTGGACCACATAGCCACATTTCCTATGGCAGTGTTATTTGAACTTATATTCTCATTCAATGCCCCGAACCCGACGGCGGTGTTGTTGCTTCCGGTCTGATTGGCCGCAAGTGAGCCGCTGCCGACGGCGGTGTTGTAGATGCCGTCGGTGTTAGCGTGCAAAGCCCACGAGCCGATGGCCGTATTGTCGGAGGCCTTGTTCTCCCCCAATGCGATGAACCCGATTGCCGTATTGCTACACCCTTCCTGGTTTTGCGTCAGGCTGCCGTGCCCTATGGCCACATTGGAATGGCCAGTGAGGTTACTTTGCAAAGCCCAGGAACCAACCGCTGTGTTTTCGGAAGCCAGGTTTTCCCGAAGGGCTACAAACCCTAAGGCGGTATTATTATTCCCTGCCTGGTTGTTCTGCAACGCCCCGTTGCCCAAGGCAACATTGGAAGACCCGGTAAGGTTCGAATGCATGGCCCAGGAACCGACGGCGGTATTTTCAGACGCAGTATTTTCCTGTAAAGCGATATATCCCAGTGCAGTGTTGTTGCTTCCTTCCTGATTGTTCTGAAGAGATCCATTACCGATCGCCACGTTAGAGGTGCCGCTGATATTGGCGTTCATGGCCCATGACCCGACCGCAGTATTTTCACTGACCGCATTCTGGTTTAGTGCAAGAAACCCGATGGCGGTATTGTTGCTGCCTGACTGGTTGATCGCAAGTGCCGAATTGCCAATGGCAACATTTGCAGTGCCCGACTCGTTGAAGTACATGGCAGTCTGACCGATTGCCGTGTTGTTCCATGCGGTATTGTTGAAGAGGGCATTCATGCCAACCGCTGTAAGGCCCTGCCCGGTCAGGTTTTGATGGAGTGCACAGTTTCCGACCGCGACGTTCTGTTCCCCTGAAGTATTCAAAAACATGGCAGATTCCCCTATTGCGGTGTTGTTGTTTGCCTGGTTTTTGTTCAGGGTATTGAATCCCATTGCGGTGTTGCCGTTGCCGTTCTGATTCCACGACAGGCTTCCCACGCCCGTTGCCGTGTTGCCGCCCCCCCCGGAGTTCTGGAACTGGGACCATGCCCCGATGGCGGTATTCTGGTTTCCGGCATTCTGCTGAAGGGCTATGTATCCGAGTGCGGTATTTTCGTTGCCCTCCACATTTGACTGCAGGGCTCCGTTTCCAACGGCCACATTTCCCCATCCTGTTGTGTTGGCATGCAGTGCCTCTTCGCCGAAAGCAGTGTTATCATAGGCAGAATTGTTGTACAGCGAACGGTAGCCGAAGGCAGTGGCTCGCTTTGACCAGTCGATGATCCCTGAAGGTTGATTATATACCCTGAAACGCAGTACAGCACTGTCAATGGTGCCAAGAAAATTATCCCAGGCGCCAATTCCATAGTTACCCGTAAGCAACCATCCGGCACCGCTGCCGGTAACCGGATTCCACGAAACATCGTCGAAATACCAGTACTGGTTGTAGGTGGTGTTGTATACCATTAATCCGGCCACCGCCCAGTTGATCGCCCACATCTGGGCATCGGTCACTCGGGGAGGAAGAAATCCTGCCGTATCGCTGACGACGTCCAGCATTGAGGAACGATGCGGGGTCAATGTACCGATCCCGACTTGTGAAAAACCTGACCATGAAATTACCATCACAGCCAGAAAGCCAATGACCTTTTTCATCTTCATGTTTTTTTTGTAATGTTTTGATTTGATTACTTTTAGATATTACAAACATCTATTTAACGAACATATAAAAATAATATGGTTTTTGGTAATTTCCAAATAAAATCACACAAATTTACATACCTTGAATATAATATGACCAGGCATTATGAATGGCCCCGGGTTGTGGCATTGGTATAATAGAATCAATTCTTATTGCTAAATTCGCATTGCTTTTTACCTGGCAAGGTATCCATATCGCATATATTCAAAGTGACTCATGATGTTTGAGAATATTAACACACACACTTCTGCACCAGAGCGGCCGGCCCGGGCGGAAGGAAATTTTGATCATCCTGGCAAATTTGGTGCAGGCCCCGGGATGAACGACCGGATTCAGAAACTCCGCAGGCTGAGTGTGGAAACCCTCCCCTCCTTGTCTGTCGAACGGGCACTCCATGAAACTGCTTTCTACAAGGAACACTATGGCACCTGCTCCATCCCGGTATTGCGGGCCCTGAATTTCCTGGATCATTGCAAAAAGAAAACGATTTACCTGGGCGATGGCGAACTGATTGTGGGTGAACGGGGACCGGCCCCAAAGGTTGTTCCTACATTTCCTGAACTGACCTGTCACAGCGTGGAGGATTTCCAGGTGCTGAACACCCGGGAGATGCAGCGCTACACCATCAGCCAGGAAGACATTGACCTCTACGCACAGGAAGTAATCCCATACTGGAAAGGCAAAACCCAGCGTGAGCGGATCTTCAGTCATGTTCCTCCTGAGTGGACCGCTGCGTATGAAGCCGGGTTGTTCACCGAGTTTATGGAGCAGCGTGCCCCCGGCCATACGGCCCTGGACGGCAAAATCTACCGGAAAGGGATGCTGGATTTCAAATCGGAAATCGCCTCCAATCTTGCTGCGCTGGATTTCCTCAACGATCCGGAGGCCACCGACAAATCGGAACAATGGAAGGCCATGGATATTGCCTGTGATGCGGTGATCGTTTTTGCCGAACGCCATGCTGCCATGGCAGATGAACTGGCCGTTGGAGAACCTGACCCGAAACGGGTTGCCGAACTGAAGAAAATCGCTGAAGTGTGCAGGTGGGTTCCGGCCCATGCCCCGCGTAATTTTTGGGAAGCGATCCAGATGTACTGGTTCGTTCACCTTGGAACCATCACAGAGCTTAACGGGTGGGACGCCATGAACCCCGGACACTTCGACCAGCACCTGGCCCCGTTTTACGAAAAGGAACTGGCAGCAGGCACCTTAACAAGGGATGAAGCCAAAGAGCTGATCTCCTGTTTCTGGATCAAGGTCAACAACCATCCTGCCCCTCCCAAGGTGGGCATCACCGCAAGGGAGAGCGGCACCTACAACGATTTCACCAACATCAACCTTGGCGGTTTGAAGGCAGACGGAAGCGACGGCACCAGCGAAGTCTCCTATATCATGCTCGAAGTGATCGGGGAGCTTCATATCCTGCAGCCGGGTAACTCGGTTCATATCAGTGCCAAAACTCCGGATAAATTTCTACATGCCGCAACGAAGGTGATCCGCCAGGGGCATGGTTATCCGTCGGTTTTCAACCCCGATATCTATATTCCTGAAATGCTGCGCCAGGGCAAATCGCTTCAGGATGCCTGCGAAGGCGGATGCAGCGGATGCATCGAGGTGGGCGCTTTTGGCAAGGAGGCCTACCTGCTTACCGGGTATCTCAATGTTCCGAAGATACTTGAAATCACCCTGAACAATGGCGTTGACCCGGTTACCGGCAAGGTTGCCGGGATTGAAACCGGTGACCCGCTTACATTCACCGGTTTTGAAGCGCTGTATGAAGCATTTTTACGGCAGCTTCACTTCGTGGTTGACCAGAAGATGCGGGTAAGCAACTACATCGACCGGATGTTCGCCAAATATGCCCCTGCTCCTTTCCTGTCGGTTGTAATCGACGACTGCATTGCCAGGGGAAAGGATTATTACGATGGCGGCCCAAGGTACAACACCAGCTATATTCAATGCTGCGGGCTTGGCACCGTAACTGACAGTTTTTCTGCAATTAAGAAGCATGTTTTTGAGGATCGGACCTTCAGTATTGACCGCATCCTGAAGGCAGTTCAGAATAATTTTCAGGGTGATGAATTGCTTCGCCAGACCATCATGAACCGCACCCCGTTTTTCGGGAATGATGACCCCTATGCAGATGACCTGGCTGTGAGAGTTTACAATGACCTGGTGGCTGTCATTGACGGAAAGCCCAACATCAAGCCCGGCGGGAAGTACCACCTTAACATGCTTTCGACAACATGCCATGTCTATTTTGGCAAGATGACGGGGGCGACCCCGAATGGCCGGCTTGCAGGCAAGTCAATTTCCGACGGCACCTCCCCGTCACATGGCGCCGACACGCATGGTCCTTCATCGGTCATAAAATCACTTGCCAGGCTCGACCATGTCAAATCTGGAGGCACCCTGCTGAACCAGCGTTTTCTACCGGGTCTGATGCGAAAGGAGGAGGATATCAAAAAGCTCGGGCACCTGATCAGGAGCTATTTTACCCTTGGTGGCCACCATATTCAGTTCAATATTGTTGATACGGCGACCTTGCTGGCAGCACAGGCATGCCCGGAAGATTATAAAGACCTGCTTGTCAGGATGGCCGGTTACAGCGACTATTTCAACGACATGAATGCCGATTTGCAGCAGGAGGTGATAGAAAGGACGGAAAATGATGCCTTCTGAGGTTGAACCACCCCGTGAACCACCCCGTCAGGGTCCCCCACCCCGTCAGGGTCTCGTATTCGACATCAAACGTTACGCCATCAACGATGGCCCCGGAATACGGGCAGTGGTATTTCTCAAAGGCTGCAACCTGCAATGTGCCTGGTGCCATAACCCGGAAGGGATCTCCGCAAGTCCAGAGAAAATGTATACCCCGGCGAAGTGCATCAAATGTGGAACCTGTGTCAATGCATGCCCCGAACAAGCCATTACGCTTCAATCGGACGGAATTCACACAAACGCTGACTTATGCACAATTTGCTGCAAATGTGCAGAGGTATGTCCCACCAAAGCCATTGAAATGTCGGGAATCTTGATGTCTGTACCGGAGATCATGGAAATCCTTGAAAAAGAGCGGGTGTTTTTTGATCAGTCGGGCGGAGGGGTCACATTTTCCGGTGGAGAGCCGCTCATTCATCCTGCTTTTTTACTGGAATTACTCATTGCATGCGGACAGAAGGGATTTCACCGGGCAGTGGATACCGCCGGAAATGTCAGTACGGAAACACTGATGGAGGTTGCCCGGCACACAGATCTTTTCCTATATGACCTCAAGATGATGGATTCCGGCCTTCATGAAAAACGGACCGGTGTAAGAAATGAAAAGATTCTCAGCAACCTCAATGTCCTTGCTGATTCAGGGGCACACATCATCATCCGGATTCCGCTGATCGCAGAGGTGAATGACTTTAAAGAGAACATCCGGCAGAGTGCTGAATTTATTTCCAATCTGGCAGGTGAAAAGAAAGAGGTTCACCTGCTGCCATATCACCAGATTGCCCAAAACAAGTATTTTAAACTGGGGCGGCCCGATGATTTCACATTGCTTTCCGCTCCGGATGAGGAGAACCTGGCATCTGCCATCAAGATCTTTAAGGAATATGGAATCAATGCAACCGTTGGAGGATAAAAGCGGGATGGAACTAATCAACAGTATTAAGTGATTTTTAATACCTTTGTATCCATGAGTTCTCGTTTGTGTATTCGGATTATTTTAGTTTTAATGGCGTTTGCTGTAAGCACCTTTGACAGGCACCTTTCCGCATATCTGTCGGGAGAAACTGCCTTGCTGGTTAATGCAGAATCCATGCCTGAACATCAGGAACTTCCTGCACAGCTATCCGACAACCATGAAGATATTGCATTAAAGCCCATATATGCTGCCATGCCTGCCCCATTGGAGCTATCCCTGCATACTTACCTGATATTCCAGATAACAATCTCCCCGAATTCGCCTCATTCAATGTGGCAGCCCCCTGAAAATTGCAGTTAACTTTTTCAGCAGTACCAGGCTGTTCAACTTAAGCTCACCTTATTCCACTTATAAACGGAATTTTCGGGTTATCAGCTGACAGGTCGGGTCGGAATTTATTTAACAACACAAACTAATTATTTTATGCGAACCTATATCTGGACAATCCCGACACGGCTGTTCCACTGGCTGCTTGCTGTTGCATTTACCGTGGGCTATCTCCTTGGCGGAGAAGAAGAGTACCTGAGTTTACATGCCGCCCTTGGTTCACTGATCGGAGGGTTGATTATTTTCCGTATCATCCAGGGTTTTACCGGCCCAAAATATGCACGATTCAGTGATTTTCCCGTTTCGATTAAATCTTTGCTATCGTTTGCCGGGAATATGAAGCAAAGCAAGGCGATACATCCCGGCCATAACCCTCTCGCTGCACTAATCATGCTGGGTATCATGATCACCGCCCTCCTTTCCGCGATGTCAGGTATGATGATTTTTGCAGCAGGGGAAACAGGGTTCCTTGGTTTCAGGTTTAATCCGGGGGTGAACCAGGAATCTTTTGAAGGTGTCCATGAGGTTATCGTGAATATTTTCCTGGTTCTGGTTGGAATCCATCTTACAGGGATCCTGGCCGACACATTGTTTCACCCGGCCAATGGTACCATCTTTTCAATTTTCTCAGGTTATAAAAAGCTGGTGGCGCCGGAAGCGAAACTGAACGTTTTTAATAAAACATTTCCTCTCTTCTGGTTCGGATTACCACTCCTCCTGTTCATTTACGTATTGAGATTCCAGCCTTTACCGACCCCTGAAAAAGAGGGCTTAAACACAGAACAGACTGATACTGATAAAGACGAAGATTAATTATGAAGAATCGAATGGAAATTGAAAAAAAGCGGGTTGCCGGCGTTTCCGTGATCGCAGCCTTCTTTCTCACCGGCATTAAACTGGTAATCGGCTTGCTTACCGGCAGCCTTGGATTACTCTCTGAAGCATTACATTCAGGCCTTGACCTTGTAGCAGCAGTAATCACCTGGTTTTCAGTCAGAATTTCAGATACCCCGCCTGATAAAAACCATCACTACGGCCATGGGAAGATCGAAAATTTCTCGGCGCTTATGGAAACGTTCCTGCTGCTGATCACCTGTGCATGGATTATTTACGAAGCTGTAAACCGGTTGGTGACCGGAAATACACACATCGAGGTAAACACTTTCAGCTATGTCGTGGTACTTATATCCATCGCTATTGACATTGCACGGTCGAGGGCGCTGTACCGGGTCGCCCGGAAATACAACAGCCAGGCCCTGGAGGCCGATGCGCTTCACTTCTCAACGGATATCTGGAGTTCAGCTGTGGTATTGCTTGGATTGATCCTGGCACAATTCGGCTGGTTTTTTGCCGATTCAGTTGCAGCCCTGGCGGTCGCCTTCATCGTACTCGGGGTCTCGTGGAAGCTTGGCAAACGTGCGGCCGACGTTTTGCTCGACCGGAGCCCGGAACCATTGGTTCAACAGATCGAAGCAGTGCTGAACGTTGCGGAAGGCATCCTTCAGTATCACGATCTGAGGGTCAGAACATCCGGTGCGGAAAATTTTATCGAGGTAACTATTCACGTTCAACCGGGACTGACCCTAGAACATGCTCACGGGATATCGCACCTCGTCGAAAAACAGATCAGGGAAGCTTTGCCAAGGTCTTTCGTTCATGTTCATATCGAACCGGATAAACATCCTTCTGAAAACACCACAATAGACACAATAGAGCACAATAGCAAAACACAATAGAATTTACTTATGAATAATTTACCTGTTTTCTAATGTGCTTTTTCCTGCTGTGACCTATTGTGCCTATTGTAGTAAAAAAACAGTATTCATCCCAACAACTAAAAATCAAAACAATGAACTGCCCAACATGCAACATAACCCTCCTGATGACCGAACGCCAGGGAGTAGAGATAGATTATTGTCCGCAATGCCGTGGAATATGGCTTGATCGCGGTGAACTGGAGAAGATCATAGAACGCTCCGCCGGATTGAATTCCGGCATCGATCAGCCAACCGGATTCCCCCCCATGGGTTTCGGTGACAACCACCATGACAAACATAATGACCATGATGATCACAGTTATGGCCATGGATATACCGGAGCTTACGGTCAGCGAAGGAAAAAAGGTTTTCTCGGTGAATTGTTCGATTTCTGAAAACCTGAAATAATCCGGGATAACCGGGGCTATTTTATTCTATTTTTGGCGATTGTTAATTCAGAAATGAGCCCATGATTTCTGTGGAGATGATCGTCCTGTGTATAGCGGCCCTGGCAGCCGGTTTCATCGATGCCATTGTGGGTGGCGGGGGATTGATCCAAACCCCGGCCATTTTAATTACTTTGCCCCAGCACCCGGTTGCCACCCTGCTCGGAACGACCAAAATTCCCTCTTTATCGGGAACGTCGTCGGCCGCGCTGCAATATGCCCGACGGGTAAAACTGCAATGGAAACTTCTCGGAGTACTATGCTTTATTGCCCTTTCAGCCGCTTATGCCGGGTCGAAAACCGTATCCATCGTAAGTAACTCCTTTATGAAACCGATTATTTTCGGAGTACTTATCATCGTAGCATTATACACCTATACAAAAAAAGATTTCGGCACAGCGACAACTTCGGGAAAAACCCCGGTGCAGGAGTATCTGTACGGTGGTATTTTTGCATTGATCATTGGCTTCTATGATGGCTTTATCGGTCCGGGTGCCGGAAGTTTCCTTGTGCTGTTTTTTATCAGTGTGCTGGGATTTGATTTTTTAAAGGCAAGCGCACATGCGAAATTTGTAAATGTGGCCACCAATACAGGTTCCATCATTTTCTTTGCCGGCAGCGGCCACATACTGTATCACTATGCCATTCCAATGGCTGTCTGCAATTTCACCGGGTCGCTGCTTGGCGCCAGGCTTGCCATTCTGAAAGGAAACAAGTTTATCCGGATCATTTTCCTGCTGGTCGTTGCAGGAACGATCCTGAGGTTTGGGTATGACATTCTAGCCCTTTACCTTTAAGGAATTACCCCATTGGCTTTTCCTTTCAGGGAGATCCGCTCAAAATCCGCCTTACGGTTAAACTTCCGATAGGAAAACAACAAGTTATTGTATGCTTCAGAATAAGCAGGGTTTATTGTCAATGTTTTTTCCCACAGACTAAAACTTTCGTCATACCTGCCCTGCTTATAGCAGAGCAGACCAAGATTGTAATATGCATGGTCATAAGCCGGGTTTACGCGGATCTCCTCAAGGTAATATTTTTCCGCCTCAGCCGGACGGTTAGTATTCATGCAAATCAGCCCGGTATTGCTGTTGGCCATGGGCTCGGCCGGGTTGATCTCCAGAGCCTTCCGGAAATACGGCTCCGCTTTGGGAAAGTCCCCCTGGAGAAAATACATGGCTCCCAGGTTATTATAATTGAAGGCATGCGATGGTGAGGTATCCACGGCATTTTGCCAAAAAGTGAGCTGATCTTTGAAATACCTGGCATGAAGGAACGTCAGACCACTAAATAAAAGGCAAATACCCAGGAAAACAGAAACCGGAACCGGGCGTGTAAAATTTATTTTCACCACGGGACCCGTTGCCAGGATAAACAGTAAAATCCCGGCAAGTGAGAGGTAACTCCGGTGCTCAGAAAAATTAGGGATCTGGTGGTTGACTGAGACAAACGATGGAGCAAGAAATGCAACAAACCACAGAAGACCAAAAAAACAGAGAAACCACTGTTTTGGTTTCGACCGCCAGACCAGGAAACCCAGAACAACAAGGGTGAGGATACCCAGGATGGCTGAGACCTTCATATCAGCCAGGATCGGGAATACAGACAGATTAAACGGAAACAGGACTTTACCCAGAAAAGGAATCATGGCCGGCAGACTTTTGAAGACGGAGAGCAACTGAAGAGAGAAGGGGACTGCTGCTGCCCCGCCAAGTGCATTATGCCGGGCAACAGCCCAAACCAGGGTTATGATTACCCAACCAATTCCCGCAAGAAAATACCTTGAAAACGCTGGACGGATCACCACCGCGGTGTAAAGGACAATCATCAATGGCAGGACAACCCCGTTCTCCTTGGTGAGCAGCGCTAATATGTAAAAAAACAGGTGGAGCAACAAGTACCTCCTCCTGCCTTGTTTCAGAAATTTCAGCCAGAAGATAAATGATCCGATGATAAAGATGGCAAGCAAAGTGTCATTTCGTCCCGGAACCCATGCCACTGCCTGGGTCACCATCGGATGGACCAAAAAAAACAGTCCGAAAAGCATGGAGCGGAGCCTGTCGTAGCCCAGCTCCATAAAGAACAGGAAAAGCAGAAAGGTTGCCAGTATATGGTATGCAATGTTTGAAAAATGGAACATTGCAAAACTCCCCTTTCCAATCATCGCATCTGCCATGAAGGAGAGTGTCAGGACGGGCCGGTAGTAATAACCTCTGCCTGGTGGTGATTGAAAAACATCTTCACTGAATACAGTCTTCAGGGTGGAAAATGACTGCAACCTATCCATTTTGCCCAGGATCAGCAGCTGATCATCAAGGTAAGTATAGTTGAACCGGATTGACTGGCCAAACAGAACAAATGCTATAATGGCAAACCACAACAACGTAAAACCCTTGCCAGTCAGCTTTGTGTATGGTTTCGGGAAATCAGCAGGTTTTATTTGACTGCTATTCCCTGAATTCCTATTTCTCTCTCTGGCTTGTGCCATCATTTCGTCATTACAGCCTTGAAATATTCAATCAAACAGGATGCAAATGTATCATGAAATTGATAAAATAAAAAACATAACCCTTCCTGCCTGTTATGACCAATATACCAGTATAACCAACCGGATAATAATTCGGGCTGACCGTTTGCTCATTCGACCAATAAATTGTATCTTTATCATGGCAATTTTGCTTCCATGAAAAAATACAAAGCGATTATCATTGATGATGAACGAAATGTAAGGGAAGTTCTGGAGCATCTCCTGTTGCAATATTGTCCTTCTATCGAAATTTGCGGTGTGGCTTCTTCTGCTGAGGAAGGCCGTTCATTGTTGAAGCTTCACCAGGTTGATTTCATTTTTCTCGACATCCGGATGCCCAGGGAAGATGGTTTTACATTCCTCCGGTCAATTCCCGCGGAGAATTACGGGATCATTTTTACCACTGCGTACGAAGAATATGCGCTGAATGCCCTGAAAGCCAATGCCATCGATTACCTGCTCAAGCCCATCAACAATCTTGAATTGTGTGAGGCTGTCAATAAAGCTGTTCAATACCATGACCTCAGGCATACACAGTCGGAAATACTTGCTATTTATAAAGAATCGTTAAGCAACCTGATCGATTATGCGCATAAGGAACAACCAAAAATCGAGAAAATAGCTGTTGCCGAGCAGTTCGGGTTCAGGATGGTAAACGTTGCCGAGATTATGTACCTGCAGGCCGACAGCAATTATACGATCATCCATTTATCAGGGCTGAATAAAATCGTGGCTACCCGTACCATGAGTGATTTTGAGAAGTTGCTTGATCCACATGCATTTTTCAGGATACACAAATCGACCATCATCAACATGAACTTTCTCAGGGCCTATTCAAGCTATGAAGGGAACTTCGCAGAATTGATTGACGGGACGCAACTAAATATTTCCAGACGAAAGTTGAACGAATTCAGGGAAGCAGTCAAGTCACATTCAAAATCAATCGATTAGCGTGACAAAATGTTGTTTGATATTGACATTCATCCTTTTATGTGCCAGATTCAGTTTGTCTGCCCAAAATCCATATATCCGCCACTATACCATGCAGGATGGCCTTCCCTCCAACATGGTGTATTATGTGTTTCAGGACAGTAAGAAATTCATCTGGTTTGCGACAGATGCAGGGGTCTCCCGATATGATGGAACTACGTTTATAAATTACAGGAAAAAAGACGGGCTTGCCAACAATGATATAATCAGGATCAAAGAGGACTCATCGGGCCGTATATGGTTTTTCCATTTCAATGGTTCACTCAGTTATATTTTCAGAAATAAAATATACAGTGAAACAAACACTTCGATTCTGAAATCACTTGAAGGCAAAGAATTTTATTTCGATTTTCTGCAGGACAGCGATTCGACCCTTTATTTTTACAACCGGTTTTCAGAAATTATTGTCCTCGACATCAACAATAAAATTCATCGGTATAATTTGTTTGATAAACTATGGCAAAGTTTTCCCTCAGGTTACAGCTTAGGGCGTGATCTGTATCTCCGAAAAATAACAAAGTCAGCCAACGGAGGTTTTATATTCTGGACACGAAATGGTCTGTTCGAACTAAAAAACCTGACAGACATACCCTTATTGATTTTGCCTTTGAATCCGATTTATAATGTTTTTCAAATGGATCAAAACACATTGTTCGTCAACTTGTATAAGGACATGCTCTATAAATACAACGACGAACAATTGGTTGACTCCATACACCTCCCTCTTTTCACCATGTCCAGCCTGAAATCAGTGCTGGTGGGCAATGAGGATATTTTTTGGATTGCAGACTATATCAAAGGTGTTTACTGCCTGCGGAGGGATAGTGTACTGTATCGTTTTGACATTCAAAAGCCTCAGTCGATACTTCGTGATCATGAGGATAATATATGGATCGGCTCGGTGAATGACGGAGTTTACAAAGTCAGTCCATATCTCCTCTCGCACCTCCACTATCCGAACAGCTTTTTCCAGCAGAAAGGCATCATCAACCTGACCAATGAATGGTCGGGAGGCGTTTGGCTAACGAACGGAAAACAGGTACACCTGTTAAAACAAAACAAGTTTTATGAACTTCTGTTTGAAAACGCAGAAGATAATATAAACTTTATTTGCCAGGTAAACAACAGTTCGTTAATTCTTGGTGAAAACGGAGGGGCATTTTATGCCATGGAAGGTCTCCGTATGGATCCTTCAACCAACCTGGTGAAATTCCGGAGATCAGAAAAAATACCCGACAGTTTTAAGGACATTGCAATTCAAAGAGATGGAGCCGGGATTGGAGCGTTTTCCATCACATCGTTATACCTGTCCGACCGGTACAGTTTATTCAGGAAGGAAGCCGCATTTGATCTTGGTCAACGAATCTATTCTATATTTTATGACCTGAATGACAATCTCATTGTGAATTGCAGGAAAATGTTTTTTTTTCGAAAAAACCAACTGGTACCATGCACCTCCTTATCACGGTTCGACAACAAGGCCATCACCAGCCACCTGAATATAGGAGAAACAACAGAGTTGTTTAGCATTGAAGGCGACAGCATTTACCTTTTCAGCAACAACATTTTTCACAACCTTACCAATGCCTTTGGCACCCGGATTGACCCGCAGATCAGGAACATAATTTACCATGAACCCTCGTTATACATGTCAACCTCCAGAAATGTATACAAATGTGACAACCCGCTGGCTATAATAACCAACAGCATGGTGAAACTGCAGATTATTGATGTCAATTTCAGGAATATCCATAATATCCTGGTAAACAACGACTCTCTTTATATTGCTTCCGATGATGGGTTGACGGTCATCCCCGAAACCTCGATGACGAAAATGAAAACGACCATTCCGATCCCTTATATCAGTTCCATCTTTGTAAATGATCAGAAGCTGGATCCGTCTGACTCTGGATTTACTGCACGCGGCAGCGTGAAAATCGCTTTTTCACTTGGGTGCATCAACTATTCCACGGCGCCTGTAATATATGCTTACAAAATGGATGGCCTCGACACATCCTGGACCACGGGAACCTCGGGCAATGTGATTTACCAGCACCTGTTAAATGGAAAGTATACTTTTAAACTGAAAGTTCGTAAAACAGCCTCTGATGCTGGTTGGAGCGAAGTTACGGAGTACCCGGTAGAGATCAGGGCTTCCTTCTGGCAACACCCGCTGTTTTTTACTACTCTTGGACTCCTGATGCTTTGTTTGATCACAGTGATCATCATCCGCAGGAAAAACATTCAAATCAAGCATCGGGAACTGGACCATCATCTTGTGACGCTTGAATTGAAATCGCTTCAATCGATGATGAATCCCCATTTTATCTTCAATGCACTGAGTTCTATTCAAAATTTCCTGCTCCAGAACAAGACTGGTGAGGCAGGGCTTTATCTTTCACAATTTGCCCGTTTAATCAGGCAAAACATGAACGCACTGAATGAGTCTATGATCAATCTTGATGAGGAATTTGACAGGCTTTCCAATTACCTTGACCTGGAGTGCCTCCGCATGGAGAAAAAATTTACTTACAAAATTGACATAGACAGCGGTTTTGACCCTGAAGATATTATGATTCCTTCGATGATTATTCAGCCTTTTGTGGAAAATTCGATCTGGCATGGCATTTCTGCCATGGAGGACAAAGGTTTTATCAGCATCATTTTCTCTTTACAGGAAAATCATTCACTCAAGGTGATCATTACGGATAATGGCATTGGCATCCGCAAAGCACAGGAATATAATACCAGCGGTGATAAGCATCTGAAACTCGGCATGGAGATGACACGTAAGCGGCTTGAACTGCTGGGCCGCAAATTTTCAGTAAAAACCCGGATTGAATTTTCTGAAGCCTTTCCCGGGCATTCGAATCCCGGGACTACCGTGGTACTTATTATCCCTTTTTCTTATGTGAGCTGATGTTTGCACCTTCCTTTTAGAATCCAGCAGAAAATTCCTTCTTTAACCTTTAAATATTCAGAGACCGGCTGTCCCTGACTTCATCATTACTCCTCCCACTGCAACCGTTTAATCATTGTTTATTACCGTTCACTCATCGGGAAAGTTTTTTTATGAAAAACTCATAACATTTGATGCTAAATTCATTAAAATTCCTTCTGCAATGAACGCATTTTGTCAAATTCCTCTTATAAGGCAATCTCTTTTGCTGTTACCGGCCATCCAGTTGATCCTTCTAATGTCAAACACGGCCAAATCGCAGATAGCAATTCCCAACCCCGTATGCTACGGAGATCCCATTAACCTTTTCTGCATTGTATCCGGGTGCGGAATGGCGGGTGCAACCTATCACTGGGAAAACACCAGTGGATCCTGGACATCAAATCAACCTGACCCTGTTATCCCGGTTGGTGTCGGTTATGCCAGCGACAACTTTTATCTTACGGTACAATTCAATCCTCCTCCCGGAGGATTTTCCGGGGGCAGGATTGCGGTGGTTGTATGGCCGGAAATCATCATCTCCGGTACGATCTCCCCGGTGACCTGCTCCCCCGGGAATGACGGTTGCATCGACATCTCAGTTTCAGGAGGAACGCCGGGTTTCACATACCAGTGGAGCGGCGGGCCAACCACCCAGGATGTTTGCAACCTGTCGTGCGGCACCTATACCGTGACAGTAACCGATTCAAAGGGCTGCAAGGGGATAAAGAGCTGGGATGTGACAACCAACATGGTCCTGACGGGTATTATTCATCCGGCCAGTTGCTCACCGGGCAACGATGCATGGATCGACCTCTCTGTCTCCGGCGGATGTCCGCCCTTTTCATACGCATGGAGTAATATGGTCTATACTCAGGACATATCCGGCCTGGTATGCGGGGCAACCTACTGCGTAACGGTAACTGATGCGATTGGTTGTTATAAAACTGCGTGCTGGACCTACCTTGACCTGATCGTAACGGCAGTAGTTACAGACGAAACCGGTGCCGGATGTTGCGACGGATCTATTGTCCTAAACGTGACCTGCGGCACTCCGCCATATACTTATGCCTGGTCATTCGGCCCCACCATAAAAGATTTGGATCATATCTGTTCCGGGACTTATTGTGTAACAGTAACCGATGCCAACCTTTTCACCAGAACCTGTTGCTGGAATGTTGCAAAAAAGAAATCAACCTGCCAGACCACCTACGTGCCGGCCACGACACTCACCAACGGCATGAGTGAATGCTATGATGCTGTTCAAACAGTCGTTGTTGGCGGAACCTACTATCCCTTTGTGGTTCAAAACGGAGGCAGTGCAACGATGATCGCAGGGGGGAAGATCACCTATATGGAGGGGACAAGGGTGTATCCGGGAGGATACATGCATGGCAATATTACAAGCAATGGCCAGTATTGCAGCACCAGGAATTTCAACAGGGACACAGATCCGGAAGGGATCATCTCTGATTCCATACAAAATATAAACATTTCAGAGAACCGGCTTTTTAACGTGTATCCCAACCCAACCTCAGGAAATTTCATCCTTGAATTAAATACAGAGAAACAGGAAATGGCGAAGGTGGAAATTTACACAACCCAGGGTACAAAGGTGATGACTGCGGGTTTCCAGGGAGTCAGGAAGCATGAGTTCTCCCTTTCAGACAAGCCGGCAGGTGTATATTTCATACGGGTTGTCACAGGGAAATATGCAGGAACCTCGAAGATCATCAGGCAATAGTTTAATGTAAAAAATGCAGCTGTTCTTATCACCTGAAAAATTGCACCATGAAAAAAAATTACTTTTTCCCGACGATTTTGATCACATTATTTACGATACCGGTGATCATCAATGGACAGGTTCCTGACTTCAAATTCACCCTTAAAACCGGTAACCAGGCGGTATATTCACCCCTGATGCCAAATGCCTTGCTGTACGGCCAACTCTCCAGCCCTTCCAATGAAGCTGGCATCGCCTCCCAGGATTTCCCTGATTATCCTGACTATTCCTGCCAGGCAGCCGATGATTTTATCGTCCCGGCCGGGGAGTTGTGGTCGATAGATGAAATTTTCTGCACCGGAGGCTATACTGCAGGAGGAGGGGTGGCCCAATTGTCTCATCTTTACATATATTACAACGATCCCGTACTTAACATCCCTGCTGCTCCTGTAGTCACATACCCTGACCATATCGTAACCTCCACTGCCGGCGGTAATCTGACCTTTATCCTGACCCCCGATCCGATCATTTTGACTGCCGGGCATTACTGGATTTCCATCCAGCCAGACATGTCGGGCGATCTCTATGGTCAGTGGTTCTGGCATAAGCAGGAATCCCCTACTATTATAAACCAATACCACTGGAGGAATCCGGGCGGGGGCTTCGGCATCACCGGATCCCAGAACTGGCTGCCTGGTTTTGCTGTAACAGGAGGGAGCGATCACAATCTGACATTCGGCCTCTATGGAACGGTATGTGCACCACTGTTAATCGTCGGCTCTGTCGGCGCAAACCAATCCATATGCAGCGGTGCAACGCCGGTACTGTTAACGGGGGTGCCACCATCAAACGGGACATCGCCTGTTTACCAATGGCAGAGTTCAACTGACGGTATCATTTTCACAAACATCCCCGGGGCCACCAATCTCAATTTTCAGCCGGGGGCATTGACTCAAACCACCTATTACCGTCAGATGCAAAATTCTACAGGAACCTGTAACGGGCCATTGCCGACCAATACGCTGACCATCATCGTAAATCCACTCCTGCCGGTCAGCATTACGATTGCTGCATCTGCTAATCCGGTTTGCGCAGGCACCCTGGTAACCTTTTCGGCTACCGCAATTAATGGAGGTTCGATGCCTGTCTATCAATGGTGGGTTAACGGGACCATATGCGGAACAAGTAACAGCACATATTCCTATACGCCGTCAGATGGAGATGAGATACTCTGCAAACTAACCTCAAATGCCAGCTGTGTAACCGGAAACCCGGCATTCTCAAATTCAGACACCCTAATTGTGAAGCAAAACCTTGCTGTGGGTGTATTGGTGGCAGCCTCTGCCAATCCGGTCTGCACCGGAACCCCGGTGACATTTACTGCAATCCCTGTCAATGGCGGAATGACTCCGGAATATCAATGGTTTGTAAACGGAACAACCATTCCCGGAGCCACCAGCAGCACTTATTATTTCACCCCGGTTAACGGTGATGTTATAAGCTGTCAGATGTTGTCAGATGTTTTATGCGCAACAGGCAATCCGGCTGCATCCAACGCATTAACCATGACTGTAAATCCGTATACGGTGCCGGGTATTTCAGGCCCGGCATCCGTTTGTGTTAACTCAGCCGGTAATGTTTATACCACCCAGGCAGGAATGACAAACTACGAATGGAATGTTTCTGCCGGCGGAACAATAACCGGCGGGGGTGGGATATATCCCGTACTTATGACGGAGAGTTTTGAAAATGGAGGCAGCGTGCCTCCGGGATGGGCAACCCAGGTTGTTTCAGGTGAAAATACTGTTTCATTCGACACCATCACCCACTGGCCTTCAGGATATAATGCCTGCAATGGAACCTACCTGGTCAGGTTCAACTCGTTTAGTGTAAACGGAGGTATTGTCAGGTTGAAAAAAACCACTCCGGTTTCGACAATCGGTTACACCAGCATCAACGTCGACTTTGCATGGCTTGAAAGCTCCGGTTATGCAGGTGCCCCCGACAAAGTGGAGGTGCAATGGTCAACAAACGGAACAACCTGGACAACGGCCGGGACATTCAACCGGTACAATGCGGTACAGGGGTGGAAGACCAGGAGCCAGGCATTGCCGGCAGCGGCCCAGGGGCAAGCTACGCTGTACATTGCTTTTCTGTTCACTTCAGCCTATGGCAATGATTGCTACCTTGACTTTTCACACATTACAACAGGTGGCATTCCTCCTCCTTCAACCATCACGTCAGGAACGGGTACAGCAACATGCGTTTATCCATATACTACGTTTTGGGGTGCCGGGCGGACCCAGTTGCTTTATACAGCCGATCAGCTTCTGGCAGCCGGAGCTTCACCCGGATCGATTAGCAGCATCGGATTCAACGTTTATGCTGCCGACTCCGGAATCATGAACCAATTCAACTTGAAATTAGGCAACACATCATCCTCAACCCTTTACGGATGGGTTACCTCCGGTATGGAAATCTGCTATACGGGTACCTATACCGTTCCCGGCACGGGCTGGCAGATGATCACGCTTCAGTCTCCCTTCATGTATGATGGAACAAACCTGATTGTTGAGATCTGTTATACCAATCCTGGTTACTCCAACTATTCTTTGGTTACAGGAACAACTGCCTCTGCAGGCCAGATCAGGACATACTGGATGGATGGTTTGAATGGTTGTTCATATACAGGTGCTAATTATACCGGGTTTGCTGATTTGCCGGATTTAAGGTTTGTTGAACAACCGATTGGTGGGGCTGCGCTCAATGCCATAACTGTAACCTGGAATACCCCCGGAACAGGAACGGTGTCTGTCAATTATACCAATGCCAGTGGCTGCAGGGCGGCTGTTCCAACCGTGTTCAATGTAACCGTGAACCCGTTACCGGTGCCTGCCATCACAGGTGAGGAAACCGCGTGCGTCAATTCAACCGGAAATGCTTATGCCACGCAAACCGGCATGAACAACTATGTTTGGACTGTTTCCCAGGGTGGAACGGTCACTTCCGGCAATGGCACCAATGCCATTGAAGTAACATGGAACACCAGTGGCCAAAAAACGGTCGGTGTCAGTTGCACAGGGATGAATGGCTGTGACGCTCCCGCATCGGGTGCATTCAGTGTTACTGTCAATTCACTTCCGATGATGATACAGGCGCTCTCTGACATCACTGTTGCAGATGGCAGGGCACTTTGCTATGATGCCACCCAGTCGGTCACCGTGGGTGGAACAGGACCATTTCTGGTGCAACCAGGTGGTTCAGTAAACCTGATCGCAGGAGAGAACATCGGCATGCTGCCCGGAACAGTGGTGTCAACTGGCGGATACCTGCATGGTTTCATTTCTGCCAGCTGCATCGGATGCAATGCAAATCCAATGAATCAGCTGGTTGCCGTT
>CAIYJU010000060.1 GCA_903926565.1 uncultured Bacteroidales bacterium | reverse complement strand
GACATTGGTTGCCGTGGCGGCAATTGACCATGCTTCATTGGTCCAGGTTGTGCCATTGGTGCTGGATTGTACACGCAGCGTACAGCCTGCTGCATAGGCATTCAGGAAGTGTTTGAAACTGAGGGTGAGTTGTGTCAACCCAATGGTGTTCATCGGAGGAGTAACAAGTCGGGTGATACCAGGATTGACACTCTGGTAGGATGACATCATTTCATAAGCGGTACCTCCGGCATTGGCGGTGTTTGAAACGGTCCATTTATCAACCGCACCTGTCCCTGATTGTTGTTTTGTCCAGCAGCCGGGAAGGGTTGATGTTATAAAGTTCTCGGTAAGCGGCAAAGAAGAAACACCGCAGAAGGTCGAGGCATTGGCCGACAGACCAACAGAATATGTGTTGCTTCCATTATAGGAGTAGGCTTTGTAATAATAGGCGGTACTTGGGTTGAGGGAAGTATGGTTAAAAGCTGTGAGGCTTCCGCGATACAGAACAGTCCCGCCACCGGCAACCGTTCCTCCCGGTGTATAAACCGTTCCATCCACAGGGGTCCCGAATACGTTGGTTGGAGCCCACACGATCATGACATCATTGCTGCCTGCATTCCTGGTCCAGCCGAGGTTTATCAGTGAAGTGGATGCGGCAGTTGCTGTAAATGTTGCAGGATCAAGCACAATACCTGCAACACAACTGATTGTTGCCGCCCAGCCCGTACTGGTAACACTTCCATCAGAGTGAAACCGGAAGGTGAGTGCTCCGGAGGCATTGGTGGCCGTGATGGTTCCCGGACTTGTAGTTCCGTGGTATTTACCGATGAGGGGTGCCGCCGAATTGATCCCATTATATATTGTGAGGGTATCATAACCCGATTCGGTACTGAATGAGGTGAAATTAAAGCGGATCATTGCCCCCGGTGTGGAGGGATAAAATGTTTCAGTGATGGTCTCATTGTCCAGGTAGGCTCCTGTCGGGCCGCCGGTATCGTAAAAGTTGCCGGCACAGGTTGTGACAGTTCCTGCTGTGATATTGAAAATCGGTGGGGAAACAGTGATATAGGCTGTTTTGGTTTTGGTATCAGAGCCGGATGGTTTTGTAACGGTAAGGGATACATCGTAAGTGCCGGTGGTGCTGTAAACAATGGCCGGAGGTGTTTGTCCGCTGAATGTTGACGGGGTACCGCCGGGGAAAGACCAGGCCCATGTTGTGGGGGAGCACGAGGAATTATCGGTGAAAGTCACTGAATTTCCTACCACGACAGTTGTGGGTGTTCCTGTGAAATTGGCAACCACATTTTTAACAGTGATGTAACCTGTTTTGACCTCCGGATCAGTGTTTGTACCATTAGATACCGTCAGGGTTACATCATAGGTTCCTGCGGTGTTGTAAACGATGGCCGGAGGGGATTGTCCGTTGTAACTTGAAGGTGTTCCTCCCGGGAAACTCCATGTCCATGAAGTCGGGGATGCCAGGGATTGATCGGTGAAGGTGACCGAACCTCCCGTACAGACAGTTGTTGGTGTGCCAGCAAACATGGCCGTAAGAACCGGAGGTGAAATCTGAAATGTACTGGCCCTGTTTTTTCTGCCGCCTGAAAAATATTCACTGACTGTCCAGAATGTCCTGCCGTCAGTAGGGTCGATGGTCATTTGTGCATAGTCGCCGTATCGTGAGGAAGGATCAATAGACGTTCCGGTGATAATGAGGTTTTCTGCAATCGTCATGGTTCCTAATGGATCCGACGCAAGTCTTCCGGTGAACCGGAGAGAGGGGTTCAGGGTCGTGCTGACACTGGTATAGGCCATTCCTATGTTTCCATAGATATCCGAACACATGTTTCCGCAGAAAGCGCTATGTCCGTTTGGCTGCGAATAGGTGCCCTCCTGGTAGATGGTCCAGGGCGCCCCATCGGTAGTCTGGCGCAATTCATACCAGCGGATCCCGGCCAGGTTGTCGAGCCCGTTGAGGTCAACAACAAAGTTAAAAACCACGGTGTTATACGTTGGAAATCTCCGGTACTGTGCCATATACATGATGGTTGCCTGAAGCGCATCGATATCGCTGCCGCTTGGCTGGGGTAGGTTAGAAAACGATCCGGCATCAAATAAACCATCGAAAGCTGCAACAGGAAGTATCTGCGGACTTGAAATCGTTGAACTGGCCGGGGTGGTCCAGTTGACATTGACCGACCATATTTTTAAGTGATCGGAGGTAACGCCACTCCAGGAATCATCCTGCATATACACGATTGGGGCATTTCCTAATGCCGGCATGGTGGTGCCGTTGGCATTGAATCCAAGGGGACTGTAGAATCCGCTGGTCACAATACCGGTGAGCGGAAAACCAAGCATCTGGGCAGTGGTGTTGCCCACCAACATTTTATCTCTTTCAAGTGCAAATACCACCTGGCTGGTACTGGGGGTACTCTGGTCTTTATTGGCGGTGATGTAATAACCATCAGACCAAACCGAAAATTTTGGATAGTCAGGAAATGAAGAGGTTGGAAAACGGTAAACCCACCAACCGCTCGTCACCGGATCCGGTCCCTTGCTAACTGCAACGTCAAATCCATTGGAGTAAAATTCTGTAATAAGGAACCTGTCAGCAAAGGGGTCGTACATTACAATAGGGTCGCCCATGGTTCCCGGGAGAACTGTTCCAAGGGAGGCTTCCGGGATGAGTGCGACGCCAAGTTTGTTCCAGATCCGGAAAGAACTATTCCAGGAATTCAGAAAGTGGTTTGGTCCTACTGCGCCTGTCGGATCGGTAGGCGTCGCAGTCGGACTGGCTGCATCAAAACTGAGGATCGGGCCCCTGCCCTGAGTTGGGTTATCCAGCAACTCTTTTTGCCATAACGGATCATCCCCGTTGGGCAAACCTTTGCCGGGAATGGAGGTGTTATGCCCCCAACGTTTGCGATTGAATTCCTTTACCTCATTTACGGCAGGTTTAAAAGAGCCGTTTGCAATCTGAGATGCAATGGATGGCACCTCAACCACATTTTCCGACCGGGTGATCAGGGTGGGGCTCTGCGACTCCTGCGGCTCCTGGGCATTCACCAGGGAGGAGGATAAAAAAAGTACCGTAACAAAAAGGGCGTAAACGATTTTTTTCATGTTTTTGGGTTTGTTTATGGATTCTAGGGATTTTCAGTTAAAAGATACTTATATGGAGACGATGATTAGTTGATTATGGTTGTCCCTGGTTTTTGGGGGTGCAGAAATATGTAGATGGAAACCGGGGGGATTTTGCAGGAAGAATGGAGCATAAAATGTTGAAAACAAGGAGGCAGAGGAATTACAGAACATAACAATGCAAAAATACGGAAAAAATTGTAATTGCCCAAATCTGGCACATAATAGGTAAATCATGAATGTTCAGGCAACTGTTTATGGCTTCAAATGTCAGGGTACAGACAAAAAAGGAAAAAGGAAGCGACTGTCGATGGATGTTTATTTCAATTTCACCAATCGGGTGCTGACAGTGTGCGTTCCGGCTGATAACCGGCAAAGATAGAATCCGGCAGATAGCTCCCTGTCGGAAAAATTCACAGAATAGGAGCCTGAAGGCTGTGCCTTTTCAACAAGTGTAAGGATCTCCCTGCCATAAATATTGCAGATGACGACCTTCACGAAGCAATCACCCTGAATATGATACCGGATGGTTGTTTGATCCCGGAAAGGATTGGGGTAACCCGACAATAAAAGATCAGGAGCCGCAGGATTTTCGTTCAGCCCGACGATGGTAGGGGTGATGTGTGTATAATAAACATCCTGTTCTCCGTTGAGGGTATTGGCCCAGGCGAGGTGTGCACCCTCGTTATCCGAAACCATGTCGAAATAATCCCCCATTTTTTCCTGCTGAGGGTAACCGACAGATGGGTCGAACGACTCTGACAGTTTTTTGTTGATCGACCAGGTTGTTCCCTGATCGCCGGAGTAACAATAATAGAGTGCGGATAAAAAGGATCCAGGGAACTCCCGCGTATCCAGCCAGATCACGTCAATACGCCCGTTTGGCGCAACCGACATGGTACCAAACCACTGGTAATTGCCCACACCAACATCGGTGTTCAGCCGTTGCGGGGCGCCAAAAGTCAATCCTCCATCGGTGCTTTTTGCAAACATGACATCTGCCGGATCAGGGTTCGACATCCGGGCCACAGATGCAACCACATACACATTTCCCCTTCCGGGGCCAGTGGACGGGTCAACATCAATGTTTACCTGACCAAGGATGCCAACCGGGTTGATCGGGGCCTGACCAACAATATATCCATCAAGATCTGCATAGGAAAGCGAGTTCCATGTTATGGAAGATCCTTGTGTTTGGGCATTGGTAGATTTGACCACAACTGCTCCGTCAGAAAACCCGGCACCAGTAATGTACAACTCCCCCGAAGGCCCAACAGCCATGGTGCCCCAGTAAGGGAATCCGTCAACTTCAATACAGGGCTCATAACTGACACCAGCATCAGCAGACCGGGTGAAAAATCCGGGCTGGCAGGATGTGTATGCGGAGTTCCAGCAGGAGTAGATATTACCGTTGCCTTGTCCGTCGGTACGGTCGATGGTCATCCATTGTTTGTCGCCACCATGGGCTTCGGTACCCGCATCCCACCCTGCACCGCCGTTGGTGCTTTTAAAGACGTTGCATGTGTAGGCTCCCGTAATCGTTGTAAGACTGTTGTAAAAGAAATTTCCGGAAGCATCAAAGTCAAGAACAGGGTCAGACCGGAAAATGCCGGGGTCGATTACTCCTGGGAATGTCCAGTTCTGTCCCCCGTTCGAGGAATAGCCAACACCGGCCTGCCTGAAATTGTTGTTCACATCGTCAAATTGCCGCCACCCGATCACCATCTTATCAGGGTTGGTCGGATCAACAGCAAGGGAAGGCTCATTGGCTGCATCCCCGACAATATTTTCTCCATTTGCATTAACATTCACCTGTTTGGTGAAAAAGCCGGAACTTTCAAAGTGGTATGCCGGAGAGGTTTTCAAATCTCCGGATGGTCGGGCTTGATATTGCTGATCCGGAATTTCATTATGAATTCGGCTTTTTTCAGATAACGGCAAACGTTGGTTCTGGCTGACAGATATCAGCGGGCAAATCATCAGAAATGCCAGGCAGGCAAAAAAATGGCGGCGGAAGTTTTTCATAATACAAACTTACATAATAATTTGCTTATGTCCAATGCACCCTTCCAATGCACCCTGACGGGGTGAAGGACCCTGACGGGGTGAAGGACCCTGACGGGGTGAAAGACTAAGATTATTCCCATAAATTTGCATCAAATTTCATTCTATGTTCGCATTTCATTCAGTTTACCTGAAACCAACCGAAGAGGTTGACAAGTACCTTGAAGCACATCGTGCTTTTCTTAAAACCTTGTACGCAAAGGGAATTGCTATTTGTTCCGGACCGCAGATTCCACGCACAGGCGGGTTTATTCTGTTAAATGCGTCAAGCAAAGCGGAGGCGCTGGAGATCATGAAAGGCGATCCGTATTGCATCAATGGCGTTGCCGATTATTCGGTTATTGAATTCGAGGTGAAGAGTTTTGCAGAGGGATTCGAGCGGTTTATTCAACAATAGGCTTATTCCTTCCGCCCTAAAAAAACTTCCCAGATGCTTAGTGTATCAGGACCAAATATTTTATCATGTTTGGTGATCAGAAACTCCAGGTTGACAGAACATCTTTCCGGATTCGCCGTACCAGTACTTTTTGTCCCCTGCCGGATATTCCTGTAACTGAGTTTTCCGATATAGGTCCCATTCCCTAACCGATCCGGGGCAACGACTATCCTGATGGAATCAGAAACTACCGGTCCGAAGCCTGCAAGGCTCGTTTTACCTGAAAATAATTGTTTAACAGGGACTTCCTCACAAACAGAATTGTCAGGATTCATTAACTGAAAAACGGAATTTTCGGATTGGAATAACGAATGGATCATCACTTCTGCCTTATCCCTGAAAGGTTCAGCAGCATTGCTGTCGTTAAGGATCCGCATATAATCAAACAGGTCTGAAAATTTCACCTTTGCCGTTACGGAAAACGCCTGAAGGGCAGTCGGTGAAAGGGTGTCAGAACCGAAAGCAGTATGAAGGCTGTCGGTTCCTGTCTTAACCCTTTGCTGTTCTGTCGTTGCGTCGAACTGCTCCTGGTTGTCACAACTTTTTCCGCATGTGAGGAAATAGAGCAGGATCAGCCCGGATATTTTAAATAGTCTGCTCATTTTTTCTTGTCGTTGATCCGGAACCGCAGTACCATAATTTTATTTTCCCGCATTTGCGAACCCAGGATTTCGATATTCTTAAGGCTCCCGGTTGGCATGGTCATTTTATCGATGAATTCGCTTTTGTTGTAAAGTGCCATTCCGGTTGCATCCTTGTCGTTAACCACCTGGCAGATCATCGCTGCATCATCGATCATCTCTTCCAGCCGGCTTCTACGCTTCTGCCAGTCATCGACTTTCATCATTGAGTAGTAGTGGATCATCAGTGAATATTCATCGGCATGCAGCATTATCTTTTCATCACGGTTTAATTTACGTACGATCCTGGTGATGGTGTCGCTCCTGTAATAAGGGGCATTGATGACCATTTTTATTTTGCTTTTATCCGTTTTAAGCTGAAAACTTCCGTCGGAAGAAACCAGGCTTTGAACGGGCGACTCTCCGTCAGGCAGCAGGGTGATCTCTATCCTGCTGTCGGCGATCACTTCATGGGTGTCGGCATCATAAAAGCGGAAATGGTAGTTCCGGGTATTGAACAGTTTGAACAAACCATAAAAGAAAAGAACAATCGCAAGCGTAATTAACGGGACCAGAACAAAAAAGCGGTTGGCATTTTTTGCCACCGGAGCAGTATATGGCGGGCTGTTTTTTTCATCGGTAATTGAACCGCTGTGCATGAAAACGAAATCATCCCAATTTGTATAGCCAGCATAGCGGCTTAACAGGTTTAGCATATCGATCCTTGGAACCCCAGGCTGGCCGGACTTCATGTGGGTATAAAACCATTTTTCGCTGATCCGGGCATTCACCTTCAGGCGAAGTTCCTCCTGGAAATCAGTAATCTCCTGGCCTTTCCAGTCTGAAATGGTTGTATTGATTCCCGGATAGGATTGCTGCATCATGGCTACAACCTTTGTTTTCAGTGCGTCAAAATATTTTTGATCGTTCCGGGACAAAATTCTGGTATTATCGGTTAATAGTTATGCAGAATCGTTGTAAAATAATTTACAAATAATTTACAAGGATATTTCCGGGCCAGTTTTCAAACCGGGATTACTTTCGCCGTGTAAATATTCGGAATATCCAAACCAAAATTAGAAAAAGAATCGCCCTGAGCAAAAATCTTAACCAAAATAAAAGGAGGAACAAACCATGAGAATTAAAAACAAATCTATCTTACAGGTTTTCATAACCTGTACATTGTTATTTGCCGCTATGTTTTCACAGCAGGCAACGGCGCAAAAAATGTCATCTGTAATGAAGATAGGAACCTATGATTCCCGAATCGTGATATTCGCATGGTCAAGATCAGATGAATTCAAAAAACACATGGTGAAATTAAACAGGCAGACAGATTCTGCACAAAAAGCGCATGATACTGCCCGGGTCAAGGAACTCTCCATCGGAGCCATGTCGTATCAGCATTTGCTTCACCAGATGATTTTCAGCAATGGTTCCATTGCCATCGTAATGGGCGTCGTAAAAGACAAACTGCCCGAACTGGCCAAAAGTGCAGGAGTAAGTGTGATCGTCAGCAAGTGGGAGGTTACTTTCAGTGACCCTTCGGTAGTAATAGTTGACCTTACAAACCAGGTTGCACAACTGTTTCAGCCGAAGGAAAATATTGATAAAATGGCAGCGGACATTTCAAAGGAACAGCCAGTGCCGCTCGATGAGCTTGGCATAGAATCAGAAATGCTGGATTTATATTGCCAGAGATTTGGAAAGAAATAATAGTATTTTTGAAAAAAACATCATTTATAAAAAAGGAGGCTTTTATGTTAGCACATGTTCATAACCATATTACAAAAGAGCTGGAGCAAAACACCAAAACGGATACAATTTTTATCCTGACATCCATTCTTCTCAACCTCATTACCCTTTCGGTTAACGCCGGACTGGTCGAGAAGTCCCGGACCGAAAGTTCTACCCTGGCCGTAATGTTCGTGTTCGTAACGCTGATCGTTCTGGTTAACGTAGTCGTCATCATCGGACTGCTCAAGGGCAGGCAGACCAGGATGAAACTGACCAACGGGCTGATCAACATGTACAAAGACCAGGATGTGGCAAAATATTATGATGAATCGCTCCTGGGAAACTACAACGTCAGGTACAACCTGTTTATCCTCGTGGTTGTTTGTACAGGCGTGATTGCCACCATTGTTCCCTTTATCCTGAGGTAGCCTTAAAATTCAAAATTATACCCAATCGAAATCGCAATCGGGATTGGAGACTGGGTCATGTCCAATTCCGGGTCACTCTTCATTCGCGCGATCTGGTCGAAAAACTCGGGTGACCTGAAAGGGAAATTCAGGTCGATGTTAATCCCGCTTTGCTTATGTTTGCCAAACCGGGTTTCCACGCCGATACCAGCCGTAAAACCGTAAAACATTTCATCGTAACCGCTTTTCCCGGTAACTTTTGTCGCTCCGTTTACACCATACATGGCCTTCAGATAGGGTCTGGCAGTATGGGTTCCGTTGGCCGGAATCAGGCGCCCAAGACAACCGACATTCCACCCGATGCCGATCATTTCCCAACCTACTGCGCCAAATACACCCATGTAGGGAATCGGGTAGAAAGTGGCTTTTACACCGACCAAACCTCCGTAATCAAGACCAAGGCCGAAGCCTGCGTCACCCCAGCGGCGTTCAGCTTTCGGTTTCTGTTTTGTAAGGACGGGGACATCATTCAGGCTGGGTTTGACGTGGTCCTGGGCCATCAACAGGTTGGTGGCTAATATTGTCATTAAAACAAAAGCAACCATTTTTTTCATAAGAAGCCAGTTTTTTTATCAAAAATAGTAAATATTCCGATTTATCACAACCACCTTTTTCATTTTTTTCGATTAAGCAATAAATCTAACTGTAAATGGCATTCTGACCATGTTTGTAAGCAAATAGCAGCTGTTTGGACTGTGTAGGATGTGAGGAAAAAAAGTCATAAAAACAGTTGTAATTAATTAACCTATAGCTTAATTTTGCAGTGAATAGAACAGCGGTCCTCATAGATATAAATAATCATAAATCCATCCTGATAATGGTGGATCTTGCAAATGCCAATGTAATATTTCCATATATTTTCTGTGATACCGTTGATCATGAATTCAAAGAAATCAGGTACCTTTTAAAGAATAACCTTTATGAACTTCAATTCTAGTGAAGAAATCAGGAAAGCATTTCAGGAATTACTTAAAATTCAGGATGAAAAAGAGGATATCAAATTTCAAACCCAGATGCTCATGTACCGTTTTCTTAGCGAGGTTGAAATCTTAGCTGAAGAGCACAAAATGACTCGTAAGGAACTTGCACAAAAAACAGGCACATCTCCAAGTTATATTACGCAGTTATATCGTGGGAATAAGCCATTGAACATTGAAACCATTGCCAAATTTCAGAAAGTCTTTGATGTTACATTTGAAATCAAAGCGAAACCGAATAACAAAGCCAAAATTCCGGAAGGAAATCAAATTCCGGTAAAGCGGAATGTAACCCGGATTAAAACTCGTCAGGCAACGATTTCAGCTGCTCATTTGTAAATACAGGACCATCCTTGCACACATAGGTTGAACCGATGTTGCATCGGCCGCACTTGCCGAGACCGCACTGCATCTTCATCTCCAGGGTGGTGATGATATCAGGGTCGGCGAAGCCCAGTTTCTTCAGTGAAAGGATGGTGTATTTGATCATGATCGGCGGGCCGCAGGTAATCACTTTGGTGTTTTCGATCACCGGGTTCACCACCTCTTCGAGAATTTTTGGTACCACCCCAACGTTGCTGGTCCATGTCTCTTCAGGTTTGTCAATGGTAAGAACCACATTCACGGTTTTGTTATCCTGCCACTCCTTGATCTCCTCCTTGTAGCACATGTCGGCAGAAGTACGGGCACCATAGAGGATCGTGAAATCCTTGTAATCATTACGGTTATCAATGCAGTATTGAATCAGCGAACGCAATGGTGCGAGTCCGATGCCTCCGCCGACAAACAACAGGTTTTTACCTTTCAGGTCCTCAAGCGGGAACCAGTTTCCAAACGGTCCGCGGATGCCAACTTCATCACCCTCTTCGAGGCTGTTATGAATATCGGCAGTGACAACACCCGCTTTTTTAATGGAACAATCAAAATATCCCGTTCGGGTGGCGGAGGAAGCAATACAAAATGTACACTCTCCCGATCCAAGTAAGGAGAATTCCACAAACTGGCCCGGCAAATAGGTGAATTTTTCCATCATCCCCTCATCCCTGAATTTCAGGCGGTAGGTTTTGACGTCGGGCGTTTCCTGGATGACTTTGTCAACCTTGCAGATCATCGGGACGAGTAATTGTTCCATAAGAGCTAGATGGTGAAATGGTGAAATAGCGAAAATTATTTTATTACATGCATTGCCTGCATTGTTTTCATTGTTTTCATTCCTGCACTCCGGCGGCGGAGACCTGGTTAACAACCTCAAAAATGCTGATGTTCACCGGGCAGGCAATGGTGCATTTGCCACAACCGACACAAAGGTTTTCGCCAAATCGCTCCTTGTAATAGACGAATTTATGCATGGCGCGCTGTCTCCATCGGCGATACTTTACCGGGCGCGGGTTGTGACCGCCGGCCATCAGGGTGAAATATCCGTTGTTGCAGGAGTCGTAGCTCTTGTACCGAACACCCGTATCCTTCACTTTTTCATCGGAGATTTTGAAACAGTGGCAGGTGGGACACACAAATGCACACGTGTTGCAACTTACGCAGTTACCCGAAACGTTCTCAAATTCAGGGGTGTCGAAGATTTTTGAAAGCTTCGCATTGACCTCCTTGTAGTCCATTTTCAGGCGGAAAGAGCCAGCGAAAGCATCGTATTGTTTTTTCAGATCAGGTGATGCGATTTCATCCGTGACAGGTGACGCCTGACCCGTGACGGTTTCCTTTAAAAAAGATTCACCTTTCGGGGTTCTGGCTTTGATGTATATCTTTCCGTCGGAGCCGTTTACAATGAGGACATCCAGGGCATCAAGATTTTCCACATCATAATCGAGGGAAGTGCAGAAGCAATGGGTATCGGCTCTGTCGCAGCGCGTAGAGATGATCACTGTATTTTCGCGGCGCTTCTGGTAATCGGTGTCGATATAATCCCAGTTATACACCTTGTCCAGTACCTGGAGGCTTCGTGCATCGCAATGTTTGACTCCCAGGATGGCTCGTTTAACGGCCAGCGGATCCTCATCTGTTTCCGACACATCCGTTCCGGCACTGGTGGCAACGAATTTCATCACCTTTGCCGATCGCGGGAAGAAAAGAGGCTTGATGCTCTGGGTTTTTGCAATGGGTGATTCCGGATCACACTCCGTGACACGGGCGACCCGTTTAAAGTCAAATTTGCCGAATTTTTCTACCGGGGCATAGGTTTCACGACTGGCCATGACGGCTTCGTAAAATTTTTGCAACCCAGCTTTATCGGTAACAAATGTTTCAACGCTCATAAGGATTGATTCGGATTACATGATAAAATCATCGGGATCTTTCAGACTATATTTGTAGAATGCACCACGGTCGCCGGTAACTACTCCGGCCAGGTGTTCCTGGAAGTTCTCATAGATCACACTCTCATTCTGTTTATGCAGCAGGTGTAATGGCAGGTGACTCGGACAGGCTTTTTCGCAGTTACGGCAATCGACACAGCGGCCTGCCAGGTGAAGCGACCAGGTCATCAGCGCATGGAATGCTCCGGAGGTTGTATTCGCACCATTATAAAGCGTAGCAGTCTCCTGGTCGATGCAGCATTTGGCACAATAGCAGAGCGGGCATGAATGACGGCAGGCGTTGCAGCGGATGCAGTTTTCGAAAACCTCTTCGAAATAAGCAGCACGTTCGGTCAATGGTTTTTCGGCCAGCATGGCGATGTCGGCATTCATTTTATATGACCCTGACAGGGTGTCCGACCCTGACGGGGTGCCAAGCAGCTCATCACTCACCACAGCATCCGGCACCATGCAGTCGGTGCAGTTCTGCATTTTCTGTCCGGCTTCATCCACCACCCCTTCGCAGCAAATCCCCACAACGTATAAGTTTTCGCGTTTTACCTGGCTTTCAGTGAGCATCAGGTTCAGGGAACGGCTGTCACAGCCTTTCACGACAAGCCCAACACGCTTTCTGCGGGTATGGTCGTTCTTAAGGTAATTGACGAGGTTGAAAACCGATTTGTCAGTGAACACCAGTTTGGAAACATCCTGCGGGTCGGTGATCAGCACAGGAACCTGGTTGTCGTCGAAACCATTTACACGGTAACCAACGAACACGTCGATCTTTCCTTCGGCAAACAGCTTCGCCGCGATGTCCTGGATCTCTTTCGTATAGTTCATTACTTTTCGAAATTTTCTTTTTTATACAAATGAAGCGGGCCGAGTTTCTTGATATCTTCAGTCACCTTATTCACCACTTTTGCGAATTTGGGGCCTTCGGCTGCAGAAACCCACGAAAATTGAATCCTGTTTTCGTGAAAACCCACAAAGTTGAGCAGCTTCTTCGTAACCAGGAAGCGGCGGCGGGCAAAGTAATTACCGCTGATATAGTGGCAATCGCCAGGGTGGCAGCCAGAGACAAGTACACCATCAGCCGTTGTTTGCAGTGATTTAATCAGGAACCACGGGTCAACACGCGACGAACAGGGTACACGGATGATGCGGATGTTTGGCGGATACTGGATCCGGGAAGTTCCTGTGAGGTCCGATCCGGCATACGAACACCAGTTGCATAAAATGCCCATGATCACCGGTTCCCAGTTGGGAGGAGCGATCAGTTCGGGTTTTTCAATGCTTACAAGTTGATCTTTTACTTCTGCTTCCATTAGATTGAAACTATCTCGTTAATGATTTGAGAATCGGTAAACCCGGCCAGGGTGATGGCCGTACTCCTGCATATTGCTACACACGAGCCGCAACCCTGACAAACGCCTTCGTTGATCTTTGCAACGGTACGAAGATCCTTTGACCCATGTCCGATGGCAACATCTTCTGTTACAATAGCCCCATACGGACAAGCATTCAAACAGTTCTGGCAACCTGAGCAATATTCGTTGTTGATGGAGGAAACCATTGGGTCCTTCTTCATGGTATCGCCGGCAAAAAGGCCGCAAACCTTGGCAGCACATGCAGACGCCTGCGAAACAGTTTCAGGGATATCTTTGGGTGCCTGGGTACATCCTGCAAGGAAAATACCTGCTTTGGCTGTTTCGACCGGACGAAGTTTCGGATGTGCCTCGGAGAGGTAACCATATTTATCGTAGGAGATCCCCAGCAAACGGGCGAGGTTCGGATTGTCCTTTGGAGCACTCACGGCTGTGGCAAGTACAACCAGGTCGGCTTCCACTTCCACAACCTGGCCGATCTGGGCATCTTCGCCGCGAACCATCAGTTTGTCGCCCTTCTTGTAGATCTTTGAAACACGGCCGCGAAGGTATGTTGTACCGGTATCGACCTGGGCTTTCTTTACAAATTCTTCGTAGCCTTTCCCTGCGGCACGGATATCCATGTAGAAAACATAAGCATGGGAATCGTGTACTTTATGGTGCAGCAGGATGGTATGCTTGGTGGTGTACATGCAGCATATTTTCGAGCAATACTCAATGCCTTTGGCTTCATCACGGGAGCCGACACATTTGATAAAGACAACATTTTTAGGCACTTTGCCGTCTGACGGACGAACCGGTACACCATTGGTTGGTCCGTTGGCTGAAACCATGCGCTCAAACTCAAGCGAGGTGATGATATCCTTGAACCGGCCTACGCCATATTCTTCATAAGGAGTGGGATCCCACATGTCGTAACCGGTTGCAACGACGACTGCACCGATTTCACGCTCTATGATCTCATCCTGCATGGTGTAGTCGATCGATCCCTTGTCGCAAACCTTGGCACAGATGCCGCACTTCCCTTTCAGAAGCATCGTGCAGTGTTCGGCATCGATCACCGGTTTGTTCGGAACTGCCTGCGGAAACGGGGTGTAAATTGCCTTCCGCTTGTCGATGCCCATGTTGTACTCATTTGCAACTTTTACCGGGCATTTCTGCCAGCAGGCGCCGCATCCGGTGCATGTTTTGAAATTCACATACGATGCCTTCTTTTTGATCTTGACCTTGTAGTTGCCAACAAATCCCTGTAATTCAATAACTTCAGAGTATGGGATGAGTTCAATGTAAGGATGTGAGGCAACATCCACCATCTTTGGAGTGAGGATGCACTGGGCGCAGTCGAGGGTGGGAAACGTCTCATCAAGCTGTGCCATTTTCCCCCCGATGGAGGGGCTACGTTCAACCAGTACTACAGGGATACGGGCGTCAGCGATGTCGAGTGCAGCCTGGATGCCCGCAATCCCGCCGCCGATCACAAGGGCCCGCTTGGTTACTGGTACCGAAATTTCATGCAGCTGCTCGTTGGCAATGGATTTTGCAACGGCCATCCTGCAGAGGTCCATGGCTTTGTTTGTGGCAGCCTTTTTATCTTTCTGATGAACCCAGGATGAGTGTTCGCGGATGTTTGCAACCTCAAGCAGGTAAGGGTTCATACCGGCATCGGACAAGGCTTTCCGAAAGGTTTTTTCATGCATCCGGGGAGAACAGGCTGCAACCACGATAGAGGTGAGCTTGTACTGGATAATTGCATCCCGGATCATCCCCTGCCCGGGGTCGGAACACATATACTTATACTCGGTTGCAAATTTAACTTCCTTTATGCGTTTGACCTCCTCAACAACCTGCGGAACATCCACATAATCGGCTATATTGGCGCCACAAAAACAAACAAAAACTCCTACTCTTGCCATTATTTATCCTCGCTTTCTGCTTCAACAGCTTTGATGGGTTTTTTTACTTTTTCAGGCACTGGAAGGATCTTCCCGATATTGGCCAAAGCTCCTTCAACAGGAACGATGTGTTTGGGGAACTTCAGTTCACCGGCAGGATATCCGAAGGCCAGGGCCATGAGTTGCGTGATATAAAAAACAGGGATGTCGTATTTCACACCCTGGTGTTTTTCGATATCCGGCTGCCGCATATCGAGATTTGACTGGCACAGCGGACAAGCCACCACGATGGCGTGTGCCCCGCTTTCTTTGGCCATCGCCAGGACCTGGCCACTCAGGTTGATCACAACTTCTGTATTTGAAATAGAGAAGGATGCACCGCAACACTCTGTTTTATAGTCAAATTCGGTAGCCGTTGCACCCAATGCCTCACAAATCTGATCCATGGAAACCGGGTACTCAGGGGAATCGAATTTCGTGATATCCTTCGGACGGGTGAGCAAACACCCATAATAACAGGCAACTTTTAAGCCGGCAAGGGATTTGGTCACCTTTTCACGAATGGTTTCCACGCCAATGTCTTCGTAAAAATACTGCAGCATCGATTTCACATCAACCGTGCCCTTGTAAGTTCCCTCTTCAACCACAGTGGTGTTGATCCGTTTGGCGAGTTCAGGGTTTTCATCCATGTGTACCTTGGTTACCTTCATGCGCTGGTAGCAGGATGCACAGGCAATCCCCATGGTGGTGTTTTCAAGCTTTTCAGCAAGCACCAGGTTGCGCATCGGAAGTGCATAAGCCAGGTTTTCGGTCATCACATGGGCAGAGGTGGCGCCACAACAATTCCAGTCGGGAATGTCTTCCAGTTCCACATCCAGGGTTTTAAGCACCAATTTGAGGGTACTGTCAAACTCCTCACTGGTGCCATGTGCAGAACAACCCGGGAAATAGGTCAATTTCTTCATCTTCGGTCAGGTTATTTATTCTTTTCCAGTTTTTCAGCAATTGCAAACATGCGCTTGATGGCCTTTGCGCTTTTCAGTGGTTTAACGCCCAGGGGGATCTTGCCTTTGAGGAGGGCCTTGGGAGCCAGGTGCATGTCCTTGAACAGGTTGCGGGTACGGATGTTGAACTCGGCCATCATGCGAAGTTCATAATTTCGTCCATACCGTTTGATCATATCGAGGAATATATCATGGAATTTCCGGATCTCCTTAACCTTTTTCGAATCATTCACATAGTTTTCATTGATTGCAAGGTGGCGAACGGCTTCCATCACTGCAGGAATATCGATTTCACGGGGGCAGCGGCCTGAACAGGCAGAGCAGGTAAGGCAAAACCAGTGGGAATTAGCCATATAGCATTCGTTTCTCAACCCCAGCTTGATCATTTGCATGATCTCACGGGGAGGGAAATCCATATATTGCGACACAGGGCAGGTACCCACACATTTGCCGCATTGATAACATTCAAGCACATTGGCACCGCTTTTAATATTCACGTCGTCCAGAAATGTGTTTTTTCCCTGAGTTCCAAGTGTTATCATAGTTCAGTTTATATTGTTAATATCTTAACATCACAAAATTAGTAAAAGTTTCTTTTGGAAATATTCTAAATTGTTAATGCTTGTTTATCAGATAAATAGATGACTTTATCTGGATTAAAAATGGATGATGAAGTCAGCATTTTCACAATATTACTCACCCCCGTACATGCAATCATAATGGTCCAACCTTCACCCGCTGCTGAGGATATGGTGAACCTGACGTTATCTGTTATTGTAGGGGATTGCCTTACAGCAAAATCATCCTGATCCCTACATGAAAATCTAATAAATTGTATCATATTTGAGGATAAATTTTAATAAAATATCACATGAAACTTACGATCAAATCATTGCTTTCCATTCTCTTTTCGGTGTTTATATTCATGCTGGCCATTGCAATCTGGTACGCTCTGACTTTGCTTGGATCCATCGATAAAAAAGCAAACCGGATTTTCGACAGTGAATTTGTTAAAACCAAAGCGTGTTGGGAGCTGATTAACAACCAGAAGACCATTGCCGGATTGGAACGGGAAATGATGCTGACCGGTTCCATCGAGAGAAAACGGGACCTGAAGGAGGGTTACATCAGGATATTCAATGAAACCTTTTCACGGTTAATTGAACTTTCACAGAGTGAAGATGCCACCGGAAGGGAAATGATAGAAAAAGTAAAATTGAATTTCTATGAATACCAGGGCCTGATAAATAAGGAATATCTGGGATCCATTGAACAGACGGCAGCAGGAAAAGTTGCCTCAGGGCAGATTGAGGAGTTGCAGCAAAAAACGCAGGATTGTTCGAAAAAGCTTGAAGATTTGCTTATTCGCTTTGCCCGGGAAAAAAATGATCTTATTGAAATTGAACAGAATCAGGCAAATGAGTCGGTTTCCTCTCTAAAGTCAGCTGTCATTATATTCATTATTATTCTCTTTATCTTCGGAATCATCGTTTTTGTTTCCATTCTCTGGTTTGTTTACTCAATGGTTGGCGGAGAGCCAACTGTTATCAGGGAGATGACCAGGAAAATTACTGAAGGTGACCTGGGTGTCAGATTTCCGACTGAAACAAAGGGGATTTTCAATTCCATTAAAGTGCTGCAACAAACATTGCTTGGGGTTGCAAACAAGGCAGAATGCATTGCCGGCGGCGATTTTTCAGTAGAGATCATTCCTCAGTCAGAAAACGATCAGCTGGGGAATTCTCTTGCAAAAATGACCCGTACCTTAAGTGACCTCGGAACGGTGACAGAGGAGATTTCGCAGGGAAATTTTGAAAGGCGGCTGGAGGTGAAGGGAGCGAATGACCTTGTTTCGAAGTCGATCAACAGCATGAGCCAGAACCTTGAGAAAAACGAGAAGCATAACCGTGAACAGAACTGGCTTAAAGATGGGTTAAACAAGCTCAGCGGTGAACTTTCGGGCGATATCGGCCTTGATCAGATCGTTTCCGGTTCCATCAGCTTCATCAGCCGGTATGTCGAAGCCGGTCGCGGGGTTATATACCTGAATGATCAGGAGAAAAAAAGGCTGAAGCTTGCCGGTTCCTTTGCTTTTACTGAACGCGACCACCTCTCCAACGCCTATGACCATGGTCAGGGAGTGGTAGGCCAGGTTGCCCTCGAAAAAAGTGCCATCTTCCTGAGAACCGTGCCCAAAGAGGATGCTCCAATCAGCACCGGAACCGGGCAGAACCTGCCTTTTAACACCTATACTTATCCGCTTGTTTATGAAGATGAACTGCTGGGAGTTGTGGAGGTTGCTTCGCTTACGCCATTTTCACCCATCCAGGCGAAATTTCTGGATGAGTCGAACCAGATTGTAGCATCAGGAATATACCTGGCCATTCAGCGTCAGAAGATTGAGCAGTTACTTGAAAAATCGCAGGCAGCACAGCGCGAAGCAGAAGAAAAGACCTTGCAGGTGCAGGAGTCGAATGCCCGCCTGGAGGAGCAGCAGCAACAGATCAGGCAGCAGTCAGAGGAATTGCAGCAAAGCAACTCCCAGCTTGAAGAACAGCAGCAACAACTTCAGCAGCAATCGGAAGAGTTGCAGCAAACCAATGCCCAGCTTGAAGAACAGCAGCAGCAACTCATGCAGCAAACTGAAGAGCTCAGGCGCGGGAACGACCAGCTCAAACAGGCAAAGGAGGACCTCGACATCAAAGCGGGCGACCTCGAAATGTCGAACAAATATAAAAGTGATTTCCTTGCCACCATGTCGCACGAATTGCGCACCCCGCTCAATTCCATCATCCTCCTTTCCAAAATGATGCAGAAGAACGAACGTGGCAATTTCAGCGAAGATGATATCAAACGCTCCTGGGTCGTACATTCTGCAGGAGAGGAACTGCTCCGGCTGATCAACGACATCCTCGATATTTCGAAAATTGATGCAGGGAAAACAACTTTGAGCATCAGTGAGTTCTCTGCAGAGACGCTGGTGAATGAACTTACACATTTCTTTGCCTCTACCGCAAAAAACAAAGGTCTGGATCTTGTCGTCGAAAACAACCTTGAAACCAGGATTACGACCGACAAGGACAAAGTTTCCCAGATTCTGCGAAACTTTATTGCAAATGCCCTGAAATTCACGAAATCGGGCAGAGTGACCATCAAAGTTGACGAGGATGGGCCCAGGGAACGGCCCATCAGAATAAGTGTCAGGGATACGGGAATTGGCATCGCACCGGAAAAACACAAACTGATCTTTGATGCTTTTCAACAGGTTGACAGTTCCATTTCCCGTGAATACGGAGGTACCGGACTGGGACTTACCATTTCGCAAAAACTGACTACATTGCTTCAGGGAGAAATTACCATGAGCAGTGAGCCGGATAAGGGCAGCGAATTTATTTTGCTGTTACCGGGGGTGCTGGTTCCGCTGGGGGGTGAAGATGCCGAATATGCCAGGCCAAAAAAGCATGAAAAAGAAAATCCTTCCACACCTGTTACATCATTGATTCAAAACACCGAAGTGTATGTTGACGACCGCACCACGATCATCCAGGGGGATAAAATCATTTTGATCGTGGAGGACGACAACACCTTTGCCGACATTGTGGCGATGGTCATTCACAAAATGAACATGAAAGTACTTCATGCATCCACTGCGGAACAGGGATTGAGCCTGGTGCAGCAATACATGGTAAATGGCATCATTCTCGATCTGGTGCTCCCCGACATGAACGGAGTCGATTTCCTGCGGCGGTTGAAGAGTTTTAAAGATTTGCGGCATATTCCGGTTCAGATTATTTCAGGACATGAGAAAAACCCCGAACTGATGCGACTCGGAGCGCTTGATTTTCTTCAGAAACCGGTTGATCAGGAGCAGATCCATGATGCCATCCAGGGGATTTTAAATTTCAGTCAGAAGAACCCGAAGGACCTGTTGATTGTGGAGGATGATGAAAATCACCGTGAGGCTCTTACCGACCTGATAAAAAGTCACGACATCCGCATCAAAGGCGTGGATACGGAGGCAGAGGCCACCAGCGAACTTGACAAAGGCATTTATGATGCAGTGATCATCGACCTGGGGCTGAAATCGGGCAGCGGAATGAACATCTGCAAATATGCACGCGAAAACCAGATGAAGGTTCCCATTATCGTCTATACAGGAAAGCAGCTGACAGCGGAAGAAGAAAAGGAGCTGAAGCGATATACCGACCGGATCATCATTAAAACGGTACATTCCGAAAACCGCCTCCTCGATGAGTTAACCCTGTTCCTTCATCAGACACAAAAGGATTTGCCTGAAAAACAAGCCATCCCTTATGATCTGAATGCAAAAATCAAACGCCTTGCCGGGAAAACGATCATGGTGGTTGACGATGATATTAAAAACGTGTTTGTTCTCAGTACGGCACTGGAGGAACATGGTGCCAGGGTGATTGATGCCCAGAATGGCCAGGTGGCCCTGGAAATGCTGGCTGAAAAGGGAATCGACCTGGTATTGATGGATATCATGATGCCCGTGATGGACGGGTACACCGCCATCAGAAAGATCAGGGAAAATAAGCAGTTGAAAAACCTTCCCGTGATTGCACTTACTGCCAAGGCATTGAAAGAGGACCGGGAGAAATGCATTTCAGCCGGTGCCGATGATTATCTTGCGAAACCTGTAGACTATGACATGCTGATCGGACTGGTCGAAGCATGGTGCCAGAAAAAATAGCACTTGATGAACGTACACACCATCGATACCCGCAAATCGTATCACATTTCCGTGCAGGGAAACATGCATTTACCTGCAGACCGGGATGCTTTTTTTTCGGCACTGAAACCCGGAAATGGTAAAGAGCTGGAAATAACCTTTTTTGATGCCCGGATATTGCCGGCCGATGTTATTACAGCCATCTTGTCTTTTATTGCATCCAACCCGGAGATCAGATTAAAGATCAATGTGTTTCACCGGTACCTCGGCTCATGTTTTTACAGGTTGGGTATCACCTGTCATATCTTGCAGCAGCATTCGCTTGAATACAGGGAAACGAAAAAGGTAAAAGCCATTGCTCTTGGTGGTTCCGCAGGCAGCCTGGATAAGATCATGTCGATCATGGCAAAATTGCCAGACGGCGATATCAGTGTGTTTATCGTACAGCATGTTCTTGAAAATGAGCCGAATTACCTTGGGGAAATCCTTGAAAGAAGCACTGGCTACAAGGTCGTTCACCTGGTCAATAATACGCCTGTTAAACCAAGATGCGTTTACATTGCACCTCCCGCACACCACCTGGTTGTCGAAAACAAGAAGATACGGCTCTCTGCCGATGCTAAAATGAACTTTGCACGCCCCTCGATACAGGTTACCTTCGAATCGCTTGCCCGTGAATATAAAGATGGCCTGATTGCCGTCATGCTTTGCGGGTATGGCGATGACGGAAGCAAGGCATTGCCTTTGCTGAAAGAGTCGGGCGCAACCACGATTATCGAAGACCCGCAGGACTGCGATGCCCGGGATCTGCCGCTTAATGCATGGAAAACAGGGCTGGTCGACTATAAGTTCCCACTCCCTGAACTTATCGCATACCTTGCACGAATCATTGAACCTCAAACGCCTGAAATCGGAGAGGTGGAGTTGAAACGGTTCTTCCAGGGACTTCATGAACATTATGGCTATGATTACCGCCACTACAATGTGCAAAGCGCCACCCGCCGCATTGCCAGGGTGATGGCCGACAATCACATCTATTCATTCAGGCGGTTTGAAGAATTTGTGATGCAGGACCGCGACCTCTTCGAAAACCTTTTTCTTGAATGTTCAATAAACGTTACCGACTTTTTTAGAAATCCATTGACATTCTTAGCCGTCCGGAAAAAAGTACTGACCTATCTCGACTCATTCCCGCATATCAAAATATGGAGTGCCGGATGTTCAACCGGGCAGGAAGCCGTTACACTTGCCATTATGCTCGACGAATTGGGAATTCTGCACAAGTCGCAGATTTATGCCTCCGACATCAACCCCTATGTTGTGGAGGAGGCCCAGAATGGCATCTACTCAGTTGAAATGATCGAGAACAGCCGGGAAAACTACAAGACAGCAGGCGGATCGGCAGATTTCGAAAACTATTTTTCTATCAGGGACGGATATGCCAGCGTGAAACCATATTTAAAAGACCGGATATTGTACTTTCAGCATAGCCTGCTGAACAAAGGGGTGTTCAATGAATTTCACCTGGTACTGTGCCGCAATGTGCTGATCTATTTTGATCAGACGCTGCAAAATGCAGTGCTTGACCTTTTTTTCCGCTCACTCGATATGAATGGGTTTCTTGTATTGGGCGAAAGTGAAAGTATAGTATCATATCCAATTGGATTCCAGGCTTTTGACAAGCAAAATAAAGTATTTAAAAAAATAATCTGATTACCCATGGAAGCAAATTTCAAACCCGATATTCTGATCGTAGATGACATTGAGCACAATATTTTCACCTTAAGAACATTGATAGAGGCCCATTTTGATGCCAACCTGATTGAAGCCACTTCAGGAGAACAGGTGCTGCGCATCATCAATGAACGAGCGGTTGACCTGGTGCTGATGGATGTCATGATGCCCGGCATGGATGGATTTGAGACAGCCCGGCTCATCAAGAACCGGCCGAAAACCTCTAACATTCCCATCATCTTTATCTCAGCGTATGATCCAACGCAGAAACTGCTTGAGAAAGGCATTGCTGCAGGTGGATTTGATTATCTTACCAAGCCTATTGATGACAACCAATTGGTTTACAGGTTGAAGATGTACCTGAGGTTTATCAAACACGAATTCATGATGAACCTGCATCTCAGGGAGCTGAACCTGAAACTTATTGAAGAAATTGAAGAACGGAAGGAAACGGAACTCCATTTATACCACGCTCAAAATGAGTTGAAAGCAGCCAATGCTTCAAAGGATAAATTTTTTTCGATTATCGCCCATGATCTGAAAAACCCGTTTAATGGCATTATCGGATTGAGTAGTTTGCTGATCGATGAATACGACAGTTTTCCGGTATGGGAACAGAAAGAGTATATTCAGAACATTAAAAGCACGGCCGAGAGCACATTCAGGTTGCTCCAAAACCTGCTTGAATGGTCACAAACCCAAACAGGCAAGATTAATTTCAAACCTGGTCAATTCATGCTCCATTCCATTACGGATGAGATCATGGACCTGGTTAAAACCTTCGCAGGGAATAAGAATATTGCCGTAGAAGCGGATGTGCCTCCCGAAATCAGTGTCTTTGCCGATAAAAACATGATGCACACCGTCATCCGGAATATCCTGCTGAATGCGGTCAAATTTACCGGAAAAGGGGGTTGGGTGCGTTTATCTGCCAGGAAGACAATGAATATGGTTGAAATCAGTGTTTCAGACAACGGCATTGGTATTAGCGCAGATAACGTCAGGAAACTATTTTGCATCGATTGCAGTGTGTCTTCCTACGGGACTGAAGGTGAACATGGAACCGGCCTTGGTCTCATCCTGTGCAAGGAGTTTATTGATAAAAATGGAGGAAGCATAACAATAGAAAGTAAAGTCGGGACAGGGAGTACATTTACCATCAGCATCCCGGAATCAGCTCATTTCAACGGATAACCACCATGGAAAAGAATGAGAAGCACACCATTTTGATTGTTGATGATAACCCCAACAATCTCTTTTCATTGCATGAACTGATCAAAGACAACTTCCAGGTTGAGGTCAGGGAGGCGAAATCCGGGTATGAAGCCCTGCGAATTATCAATGAACAACCTGTTGATCTCTGCCTGATGGATGTCCAGATGCCGGAGCTGGATGGGTTCGAGACAGCCAAACTTGTCCGGTCCCGTCCTAAAACCGCTCATATTCCTGTAATTTTTATTACGGCTTTCGACCCGAATAAAAACCTGATGGTCCAGGGCCTGAAAGCCGGTGGTCTCGATTACCTCACCAAACCCATCGATGATGTACAGATCGTTCATACGCTGAACATGTATCTCCGTTTCCTTGACAGGGAGCGTAAAATTAGCAGCGAACTCGAAGATAAGGTACAGCGACGGACGGCAGAACTTCAGAACATAAACAAGACCCTTAAACTTGAGATAGAGGACCGGTTAAAAACTGAAATCGCGCTGCAGGAATCAGAGAGAAAACTCAAAGAGGCCAATGCCGCCAAAGATAAATTTTTCTCCATCATTGGTCATGACCTCCGTAATCCGTTCAATGCAGTCATCGGATTTTCAAATGTACTGCGCGAAAGTCTTTTTGAACTTGATATCAAAGAGATCAGTCAGTATATAGGTTACATCAATGATTCTGCAGTGAATGCATATACTTTGCTGGGTAATCTCCTCGACTGGGCCCGTTCACAAACCAACAGCATGCAGTTTAACCCGGATGCGATAAATGTTAGTAACATAATCAAAACCACCATGGAGATACTGTCAGGAGAAGCGGCAAAGAAAAACATATCCATAACCAGCACCGTGCCGGAGGATTTCATTGTATTGGCCGACCGTAACATGGTTTCTGCCGTATTGCGGAACCTGGTGTCGAATGCCATTAAATTTACCCTGCCAGGCGGAACTGTAGCCATTTCTTCATGCATAACCGAAGCATGCAACGAAATTACGGTAGCAGATAATGGTGTAGGAATCCGGAAATGTGATATCGAAAAGTTATTCAGGATCGACACCAAGATTAACACCAAAGGTACCGACCAGGAACCGGGAACCGGATTGGGATTGATCCTTTGTAAGGAGTTTATAGAGAAAAATTCCGGAAAGATCTATGTGGAGAGTGAACCAGGACTTGGCAGCCGGTTTAAATTTACCCTGCCGGCTTATTCTGCCTGATTTGTGGTGCTTTTCACAATGCCAGTTGCGCCAGTTGGGTGTCCAGGAGCTGAGGCCCCGAACCATGGTAAGCAGCTCTGCCGGAACCTTTGAATAACTTAAGGGTATTGAACTCAAGTACCAGGCTTATTTCATGTGCACCACCATTTTTCTTCTCTATTCCTGAGAGTGGTTTGTCATAACTGTAGGTAAACTTAATGCTCATGTTTTCGGCAAAGACATACCGGTATCCGGCGATCAGAGATGTTGTATTGCACTGGTATGTACCAAATTCACCTTTATACCAGAGCCCAAGGTAAAGACCATATTTTGTGGCATTCATGCCGGCCATCAGTGTGCTGATATTCCCCTGATGCTGAATCACGATGCCGGGGTTTAACTTCATCACAGACGATTTTAGCGCATTATTGCCTGAATGGCATTTAACGCTCCAGACAAGATCTGCATTGGCGGTCCATTTTCTCGGCAATGGAGCGTTCCCGGTCTGAAGAAAAGATTCATCAGGTTCGAAGAGATGATCAACTGAAAGACCGACAGTACCTGAAAGGCAGCCCTTCCCGTTGACAAACTGCACCACTCCGCCAACGGCAAAATCAGGCCGGTTTATTGCACTCACATCTGGTCTGACATAAGCTGAATCATATAAATATTCATACCTGTCATCATTGGTTTTTGACCGCTCAAATTCGGCCCAGTCAATATACTTTCTGAGCAATCCTGCCTTTATTCCCAATTGTCCCACAATCGACCTTGTAAAGGGAACTCTCACGGCAAAGGATGCCCCAAGGTTGTACTTATTCACAAACATGGTGCCTTCATTGTCAGCATTTACCACCAATCCAAGACCTCCGGAACCAGGAAGGTTCCTGTCGGCAAGGTCCGCACCGAAATGATATGAACGAAAAGTTGTTTCGAGGGCAGGTGCCTGATTACGTGTGAGGAACCGGATATGTAAACCTTCATATATGCCGGTGTAGGCAGGGTTGTATGACAGGATTGAGTTGGTAAACTGTGTATAAACCGGATCTTGCGCCAAAAGATTCGTGACGGAAAAATAAACACCAAGCAGGATAAAAAAAACATTTTTTTTAATCATGGCTTGTCAGTATTTATGGACAGTTTACCCTGCATCATCCCCATAAAAGAGAATATCCATTCAAAAATCAGTCCGAAAGGTTGATTGAGCCTGCCTTTTAATAATGCACTTTTTATAAATACCTGAATCATAGCAAAATAAAACGTTAGTGGTAGGGCAACTCAATAAATTCGTATGAAAAGTATCGGGCAGAAGGGGACATGATTGATTGAAAAATCCAACAGGTGTGCGAACAAAAGCGATAGCCGAGGGTATTAATCCTTCAAACAACGAACTGAAAGACCGTAATGCTTTTTATAAGTGAACCGGCTTAAATGTGGCAAGCTGAATGTCAGATACCGGCACCATACCAGGTCAGTATCGTATTCGCATTGGGTGACGGACCACATTTGTGTGTATTCTCCCAGGAATGTATAGCAATTATGATATTGCCTTCCGGCCGGAAGTGCGCAAAAACCACTTTCAAACGGTGAAACTTCGGTGAAATCACCGTTTGTTGTGTCAATTGTCATCACGTTCGGACTTCTCCAGTGTTTGGTGCCGGGTTCTTTCATTTTGCCACCTGCGACTTTCATCCCGCCCAAATAATCCGATAACGTTTCCCACTCTTTGTCATTCGGTACATGCGTTCCTGACGGACAGAGTTTTCTCTCATCAACAACGGTGTAGTAATTATACATCCGGCCATACTCCTGTGCAATGCTCTCAACATTATTATAGTTGCAATATGCAGCAGCTGTAAGTGCCGTCCATGCAGTGGCATCGGTAACCAGTTGAATCGGGTCGCCGTTATTGTATTTGGTTACTTTAAGGTTCTCCTTTAACCATACCTGGTTGCCGATTTTAACAGTGTGGTAAATATTCCCGTCAATATCTGTGACCTCACCCGCAGCGTTTGACTGCGAAAAGCATAAAAACGGAATGACTGTGATTACCAGCAGTATTAAAAATAGTTTCATATAAGTCTTTTTTTGCATGCTCATTTGTATTAATTGTAAGCAGGATTGTATGATTTTCCTGTTCCATGACTGGTTCCATGACAGGTGACAGTACAAGTATTGGCAGTTGTTCCGGCGGCATGGATAAATGCTGCCTGGGTATTTGTTCCTACCGAAGTAATGCAAATTGTCGGTGCCTGGTTTCTGCTGAAATTAAAAAGGTGAAACTGTTCACTTCCATGAGAGTCATGACAGAGATAGCATCCCTCCTGGGTTTTGTTTGCAACATGGTATAAATGGTACCCAAATCTCGAGCTGGTATTGCCAGAGATGTACGAAGCAGCCTTATGACATTTTGTGCAGAAATCGGTGGTTGCTGTATTTGCGCCATTGTGTGTGGTTTTAAATCCCGTGGTGGCAGCTCCGGTTCCGGCATCAAGTATGTGGAGGTTCTGCGATCCATGTGGCCCTCTGCCATAACCGGCCGTGGCTTTCTGAGTGTTATCGTGGCAACTTGTGCAGTACATCATCGATGTAAAAGTCCAACCGGTTTGGAAAGTAGCTGCATTTATATTGAGATTTTTTCCTGCCGCCATCACCGGATGATAAGATTGATTGGCTGGATTGTACTCCTGGGCCATATCCCGGGAATCTGCAATCTGGGTATTCGTACCACCGGTGGTTATCTTTCTGAGTGCATCCGCCTGGTCGGCAGTTCCCGTCCAGCCGGCTGGTAAATAGGTTGGCAATGTTGTAAAGCTGGAATGGCATTTAAAGCAGACTTCATATTCGTAGGTTGTATTTTTATTAAATGTAAATCCTGTCGGAGCGCCTGCACCGGCATACGTCGGAGTTACGCCGGATGCGCCAATCAACTCATTGTAGATGGTTGGTGCCGTAGTTGCAGCATAAGATTTTGCAGCATGAGGGTCGTGGCAATCCACACATTCAACGTGACGGTTGGCTCCTGCAAAGGCAGCTCCCGTATTTTCTTCATTAAGGTGCTTGCGATAGGAGGCGGTCGGGTCATGTTTCCGGAATGCTGTTGCGGTGTTTGCATTGTTGGCAAATGACAGGTGGACCTGAACGGTTGCAGCTCCGCCGCTGCCATGACATGTCAGGCAAAAACCTTCTTCTTCATTCGTTACATCAGTACCTGTTCCGGGACCAGTATAATCATAAGGACCCAGCAAGGCGCTTTTGTTGGAACCATGCCCGTTGTCATGGCAATCCATACAGGCATAAGGCTTGGTTTTATGCGCCGATGCCAGCCATTTGGTTTTGTCAACCAGGGGTACTGTGACGTTATCGCTGAACGGAGTAAGATTCCCTGCCACACCATTTGCATCATGGCAATTCAGGCAAAAATCGTCAACACTGGCTTTGTTTACCGGGTCGTAAGTAATGATGTTCATGTTTCCCAGGTCAGGATCAAGAAGTTTAACGATGCCTTTCTTGTGGTCGCCCATATAATGACACAAGAGGCAATCGTCTACGGTTGGAATGGTTCCGGTACCATGGTGGGAGGTTCTCTTGAAATCTCCCCCGGTACCTGTGCCATTGCCAAGGTTGTCCACGATCTGGCGTCTTCCTCCTGCAGGTCCGATGCCTGGTTTGTCGGCAATGGCATTGTGACATGCAAAGCAGTCGGTCTGGGCCGAAAAACCCTGGTCATGCGGATGGCAGTTAACGCATTTTTGGGGAGACGGAAAGTGCCGGGCGTCGGATGTTCCGCCGCTGGCTGATTGATAGTGGTCAACAGAGGTTGTATGGCAAACTTCACAAACGCCATTGAAAAGCGATACGCCATCGGCATAGTTTGCAGCATTTGTGTTAGAAGTAAAGACCACTGCTTTTGTTCCCAGTGTTGGAGTTACGATGTTATCCCTTACGAGAAGGATGTTGTTTGAGCCGGTTTCATGTGCATAATGACAGGTAACACAGGTCATTCCTTCATGGGTTGTATTACGTCTTGCTGCAATATTGATATGGCAATTGGTACAGGTGGCATCCACTGTAGTCGTTCTTAACAGGTTCCCATCCGTTGAAGTGGCGTTATGCGTATCGTGACAGGTGCTGCAAACAACTTTACCTGAAGCACTTAACGGGAGTGTTGTTGTTTGAAAACGTGAATCAGTGCCAGGCGTGTAAGCAATTCCAACTGGATGGGTTCCCTTGTTCGCCGGGTTGTCAGCATAGCGCCTGACATCACGGGCAGTGTGGCAATTCAGACAAAGGGCATCTTCGGAGTTTGACGCTCTTAAAAACGGTGTGTATGTTGTCGAATGCTGGTTGTGGCAGGTTGAACACACGATCTGGTTGCTGTAAACACGCAGGGCCATGTCGGGATTGGTGGGTGAATTCGTCTGGTATTGCGCATTTACTGCCAACGAATTCCACGAATGTGACGTGCCGCTTACCCCCGGCACCGCCTTCATGATGTCCGCAAACGGGCTGCTGTTTGCAACTCCGGTCGGATTATGGCAACTCATGCATAAGTTGGCATTTCCGCCAGCCAGGGTTAATTGTGCTCCGGGGGAGGTATGGTTGATGTGGCAACCGTTGCACATGTTATGCGGTGGACACACCGTGATGGCGATCGGGAAATTCGGAGAAACAGCCCCAAGGCCGCAACTTCCTGAACCTCTTACAGTAAGCACTCCTGAAGTGGCTGTGACTGAAAATGTTCCGGTAATTGACGAACCATTGCCGGATGCCGTGAATCCGGCACCTGAATACGTCCAGACATAGCTTGTCGCACCTGGAATGGCCGGCACTGTATAAACGGCTGACCCTGGTGTGCAAAGAGCGGATGTCCCTGTAATTGTAGCAGCAGCACCAATTCCCGGGGTGATGATAACCGGAAATGTTAAAGATGCTGGTCCGTTTCCACAGGTGTTTGTTCCTCTGACAGTCAGATTACCTGATGTTGCGCCTGCAGAAAAGCTGGCCGTGATGGATGCCGTATTTCCGGATGGAGTGAATCCCGTTCCGGTATAAGTCCAGGTATAACTGGTTGCCCCGGCAATGGCAGCAACAGCGTAGGCAATTCCGCCCTGGCCCTGGCAGGCCGTTGACGCACCGGTGATGGTGCCTGCAGCTGCAGGAAGCGAATTGATGGTGATGGCATAATTGGCAGAAACAGTCCCCGATCCGCAGGCGTTGACACCACGCACAGTAAGGTTCCCGGATGTTGCACCAGCTGAAAAAGATCCGGTGATGGAAGCAGTAATTCCCGACGGGGTGAACCCTGTTCCGGAATAACTCCATGTGTAACTTGTAGCCCCGGCAATTGCAGGCACAGAATAGGCCACACCGGTTTGACCGGGGCATACCAGGGCTGTACCTGTAATTGTTCCTGCTGCTGAAGGCAAAACATTAACGGTAATAGGATAGATTGCGGAAATTGTCCCGGTACCACAGGCGTTTGTTCCCGCAACACGGAGATTTCCTGAAGTTGCGACGGCTGAGAAACTACCGGTGATCGAGGAGGTGTTACCGGAAGGGGTAAAACCTCCTCCGGTGTAGGTCCAGGTATATCCTGTTGCTGCTGCAATGGCCGGAACAGAATAGGGCGCTCCTGTTTGCCCCTGGCACACAGGAGTTGTGCCTGTAATGGTCCCTGCTGCGGAGGGAAGTGGATTGACTGTAATTGGAAATATGGCAGATGCTATTCCTGTGCCGCATGCATTTGTTGCCCTGACAGTCAGGTTCCCTGAAGTGGCGGTTGCCGAAAAATTACCGGTGATGGATGCTGTTGTGCCCGATGGGGTAAAGCCTGTGCCTGAATAGGTCCATGTATAACTCGTTGCCCCGGCAACTGCTGGTATGGAATATGCAACAAGGGTCTGGTTCTGACAAACAGGGCTTGTTCCTGAAACAGGACCAGGTGTGCCCGGAACGCCTGCTGACACAGTTATTGGAAAACTGGCAGAAATGGTTCCGCTGCCACAGGTATTGACCCCTGTTACCGTCAGGTTCCCGGATGTGGCTCCGGCGGAAAAACTCCCGGTGATGGATGCGGTAGCGCCGGATGGTGTGAAACCTGTACCGGTATAACTCCAGGTGTAACTTGTAGCTCCGGCTATCGCTGGCACCGAGTAAGCAATTCCGGACTGTCCTGCGCATATTGAAGAGGTCCCCGTAATGGTTCCTGCAGCTCCGGGAACAGCGTTTACGACAATGGAAAAATTTGAGGATGAAATTCCGGCTCCGCATGCATTGATCCCTGCAACCGTGAGGTTACCGGAGGTGGCCCCGGCGGAAAAACTGCCGGTGATGGAAGCACTATTTCCTGATGGTGTAAATCCGGTTCCGGAATAACTCCATTGATAGCTTGTAGCTCCTGAAATTGATCCAACCGAATAGGCATACCCCGACTGTCCCTGGCAAACCGGGGATGTACCTGAAATGATACCGGCCGGAGTGGGCAACACATTGACAACAACCGGAAAAATTGCTGAAACAACTCCGCTCCCGCAGGAGTTGACCCCCACAACAGTGAGGTTTCCCGATGTTGCACCTGCAGAAAAACTGCCGGTAATGGAGGCTGTGTTTCCTGAGGGAGTAAACCCGGTTCCGGAATAGCTCCAGGAATAACTTGTTGCACCAGTAATAGTTCCAACGGAATAAGCAACACCGGCTTGCCCCTGGCAAACAGTTCCGCTGCCGGTAATCGAACCCGCCGCATCGGGGATCAGCGTGACGGTTAAAATTGCCTGGTTGGAAGTTGCGGATCCGTTCACATTGGTAAAGACCGCACGGTACTTGTAATTATTTAATCCTGTTGAATTCGAGATGTTCAGGGTCGTGGTGGTAAAATTGGTATATATCCCGCCGTCCAGGATCGCTGTAATATCTTCAAAAATACCTGTGTTGGGATCCCGTTGCCATTGTACATCAGGCGTGGGGAGAGAATTGGATGTGCTGGAAAAAGAGGTGCTGAGACCATTGCAAACAGCAGTGTTTTGAGGATGTGTTGACACGTTGATCAATGAGCCTGTCTCGCCAACCTGAAATGTGCCGAATGTTGTCATCCCTGTTGCCTGGGTGGAGGTTGTGGTCCGGGTACCGGTGGTTGTAGGACCCCATATTCCACCGGTTATTTTGCTGACAATAAAATTGGCTGTATTTGCGCCTGCATCAAGGTCAACAGGTGTTCCGTTTATAAAGGTAAATGTACTGCTGTATGATGTGAATCCGCCTGCAGGGACTGTTCCCTGGCCGATTGTCCAGTTACGGTTGACACTCAGGGATGGATTGATCCCGGAGTTGGCAACATCCGGGTGATCGCCGGAGGTGGTAAAGGCAATCAGTGATCCTGAGCCGGCAGTGGTTCCTGAAAAGGCAACAAGTACAGGGGTGTAGTTGGCGGCATCTCCGATGTCAAAGGTTTCAGCGGGTGCGGCAGCATTTGGAACATAAATTTCAAGATTCCCGTAAACATATTTACCGGCGCCGGCTCCACTGATGGTGGCTGCTGCACCAAGTGTCAGTTTGTTGGTCCCGGTAGTGATTTTGCCGTTGACAAATGTTAAGGTACCGTTGATGGTTGGTGATGATGAAATCGTGAGGCCTGCCGTATTACTTAAGGAAACGTTGTTTGAAAATGTCGTGAAAGATGCTCCATTAATATTTTGGGCAACCGCACCGTTGAAGGTGACAAGGCTGGTTCCCTGGGTAAATGTTCCGCTGTTCGAGAAATCCCCGCCAACATTCAAAATCGGGTTAAAAGAGGACCCCAGGTAGGTTGCTCCGCTGTTAATGGTAAGGTTTTTTATTATAGTAACCGTTTGGGCTGTAGCCGTGCCGATGGTTTTTGATCCGCCCGTTAAAACCACATTTCCTCCATATGTCCTGTTGGTGACTGTTTGGGCTCCTGCAGCGTTGTATTCGATGGTGGAAACTGCACCAAG
>CAIYJU010000059.1 GCA_903926565.1 uncultured Bacteroidales bacterium | reverse complement strand
CATCATCTCCAGCACAACATTACTTAAAAACCTTCAGTCAATCCTGGGTGTGATCAACACCAACAATACCCTTCCCATTCTGGATGACTTTCTTTTTGAACTTAAAGAAAATTCGATAACAATCACATCTTCAGACCTGGAAACGACCATGCGTGTGTCAATTAGTCCTGATATGTCTGAGGATACCGGGAGTATTGCAATCCCGGCTAAAATACTGGTGGAAACACTTAAAACCTTTCCTGATATCCCGGTGGCATTCTCCATTAACATGGAAACCCTGATGATCGAAATTTCTGCCGGAGAGGGAAAATACAAACTTTCAGGGCACCGCAGCGAGGAATATCCGCACACTCCATCACTGGAAGAGACCACCGCAATCACCATTGATTCACACCTGTTATCGCAGGCAATCAACAAAACACTTTTTGCTACCGGAAACGATGAGTTGAGAATGGTCCTTTCAGGGGTCTTTTGTGAACTATCGCCCGATGATATTACCTTTGTTGCGACGGATGCACATAAACTGGTTAAATATAAACGCACAGATCTGAAATCGGTAGATTCTGCCTCATTTATCCTTCCAAAAAAACCTTTGAACCTGTTAAAGAACATACTCTCAAGCCAGGAAGTACAGGTCACCATTGAATACAATAAAACGAACGCGTTCTTCTCCTTCTCGAATATTCACCTGATCTGCCGCTTGATCGACGGGAAATACCCGAATTATGATGCAGTTATTCCGAAGGAAAATCCAAATAAGCTTACCATCGACCGTCACGCATTGCTGACTACCATCCGCCGTGTGTCAATATTTGCAAATCAGTCAACACATCAGATCAGGTTCAAGGTCTCAGGCCAGGAGCTGATTCTGAGCGCAGAAGATATTGATTTTTCCAATGAGGCGAAAGAGAGACTGAATTGCTCCTACAACGGGGAAGATATGGAAATCGGGTTCAATTCAAAATTCCTGCTGGAGATGCTGAACAACATCGATACAGAAGAGATCAGCCTCGAAATGTCTGCTCCTAACAAAGCCGGCATCCTGACCCCGCTTAACAATGAAAACAAGGACGAGGATATCCTGATGTTGGTGATGCCGGTGATGCTGAATAAATAATCACCCGGACCATTACAGGTCAGTAAACAGAAAAAGAGCGAGGTTTCGACTTCGCTCTTTTTTTTTACCGGACGGGAATCAGTTAATCCCTCCGAACGTTAATGGCTTTTTTGCCGCGATTGTCTTCCGTCAGATCAAAAGAAACCTGGTCATCTTCGCGAATTTTATCAATCAATCCACTCACATGAACGAAAACATCCTGCTGGCTTTCATCATCCAGGATGAAACCAAAACCTTTTCTCTCATTGAAAAATTTCACCTTACCTGTTGACATAACACTTTGAAATTAAGATTAATAATAATTCGTAAAATCTATTTTGCAGCATTCATTTTATCGAGAACATCCATCACTTCGCGAACAGCTTTTGCTGAAGCATCAACCAACTGTTTTTCCTCAGCGTTGAGCTTCAACTCGATGATCTCTACGATGCCTTTCCGTCCCAGTTTTACAGGAACTCCGAGATAGATATCCTTCAGGCCATATTGACCCTGTAACCAGGCGCAACATGGGAAGATCCTGTTCTGGTCTTTCACGATGGCTTCAACCATTTGAGCAGCAGCCACGCCGGGGGCATACCATGCAGAGGTTCCAAGCAGGTTTACGATTTCCGTACCGCCTTTTTTGGTCCGTTCAACAATTGCATCCAGCTTATCCTTTGCAATCAACTCCTCAACAGGAATTCCGCTGACGGTTGTATAACGGGGCAGCGGAACCATGGTATCACCATGGCCACCCATCAGAATTGACTGGATGTCTTTCGGAGAGCAATCCAGGGCCTCAGCGAGGAATGCACCATATCTTGCAGTATCAAGGATTCCGGCCATGCCAAATACGCGGCTTGAATCGATTTTTGCTGTGAGATAAGCACAATAGGTCATTACATCCAACGGATTGGAAACAATGATAATGATTGCATTCGGAGAGTATTTAATGATATTCTCCGTGCTGGTTTTTACGATATCTGCATTGATGGAGATCAGGTCGTCACGGCTCATTCCGGGTTTCCGTGGAACACCGGCAGTGATGACAACAATGTCTGACCCGGCTGTTTTGCTATAGTCATTTGTCGAACCATGGATGCGTGTGTCAAACTGGTCAACAGGCGACATCTGCCACATATCCAGTGCTTTACCCTCTGCTACGTTTTGTTTGACATCCAGGAGGACTACCTCTTTCACGATGTCTTTATGTGCGATGGAATCTGCACATGTTGCGCCAACCAGTCCGGCACCTACAACTGTTACTTTCATGTTTTCTATGTTTTTAAAGTTAGTTTTTTATATTCCGGCTTTTTCCTTGAACCACGCCAGTGTATAGGAAGATGGCCTTTCGATCTGTAAACCAAGGGCCCTGTCCCAAAGCAGGGAGGCGAGAACGCCCAGTGCCCTTGAAACTCCGAATAATACAGTATAGAAGGGCGCTTCCTTGATGCCATAATGCATCAGCAGTGAACCGGAGTAGGCATCGACATTTGGCCAGGGGTTTTTAACTTTGCCGAGTGAACCTAAAATCGGTGGAACTACCTCATACAGGTCATTTACGATCTGGATGAAACTGTCGCCGGTGCAATATTTTCCTGCAAACTCTCTCTGGGCCTCAAAACGCGGGTCAGTTTTCCTCAGAACGGCATGGCCGTAACCTGGAATTACGCGGCCTGCACCAATGGTTTTTTCGCAGAAATCATGGATCTGTTGTTTGGTCGGGGTTTCAGTACCAATCTCTTTGATCATATCAAGGATCCAGGCAATTACTTCCTGGTTGGCATAACCATGCAGCGGACCGGCAAGTCCGAGCATGCCTGCAGCATAGGAATAGTAAGGATTACTCAACGCTGATGCCACGAGGTGGGCAGCATGGGCAGAAACGTTTCCACCTTCATGGTCAGCATGAATGGTGAGGTACAGTCTGAATAATTTGTAAATTTCAGGATCATCATAACCCATCATGTGTGCAAGGTTGGCCGACCAGTCCAGTGAAGGATCAGCAGGAATGACATTCCCGTTGAAATAATGTTTACGATAAATATAGGCAGCGATCACAGGCAACTGGCCAATGAAATTCATCACATCCTCGTAATAGGAATCCCAATAATCTTTTTTGCCAACGCCGGCATTGTACGCCTGAAGGAATTTCGACTCTGTAGCCAGTGTCAGGATTCCAACGCTAAAGTCGGCCATGGGTGCAGAATCCATTGGCAGAGCATCCAGTACCTTGAAAACACTGTCGGGAACAACAGCACGTTGTTTCCACTCCTTGCCGATTTCCATCACCTCATCCAGGGTAGGGATGTCGCCCAATAACATCAGGTAAAAAAGCCCCTCGGGGAGTGGCTCGTCCTGTGGGTTAAGTTTGGGAAGCTTTTCCTGGAGTTCAGGGATTGAATAACCTCTGAAACGGATGCCTTCCTGGGCATCCAGTTTGGATGTCAGGGTAAGCAGGGCCGGCAACCCTTTCATGCCGTCAATCACAGACTCGATGGTGACTTGTCCGATAACGGTATTGCCGTGATCCTTGAACAATGATTTTACTTCGGCGGCAACAGGTACAGCCTTTTCGACAAATTTAGACTTTAATGAACTCATGGCCTTGTTATTTACTGGTTTATAAATGGATGGATGATTTTTTTTAATGCTATAAAATTAACAATATAATTTGAATATGCAAATTGGCAGATGTTAATTTTTAAGAAAAAAGCAATCAGGAGAATGGTGTTCTCCCGGGTAAAATACAAAATAAAACTGCTGCATCAGGCAATGATACCCGGTGCAGCAGTGAAAGCAGTAAAACCAGAATAATCTAGCGATTCCTTTTAGGGCCTGAGTTTATTATTTCATCGGGGCACCCGTCGGTAAATGCTTTGAAGTTTTCAATGTATCTTGAAGCCAGGGCATCGTATTTCATCCAGTATTCTTCCTTGTTTCCCCAGGCATTGGAAGGATCCAGCACATCGGCTGGTACATTCGGACAGGTAAGCGGGATGTCAAAGTTGAAAATCTTATCCTTCCGGAATTCCACGTTGTCGAGTTCACCATCAAGAACGGCATTGAGCATGTTACGGGTATGGCGGATGCTGATCCGTTTACCAACCCCGAATTTTCCACCAACCCATCCGGTATTTACGAGCCAGACTTTTGCATCGTGTTTCTCGATTTTTCTTCTCAGGAGATCAGCATAAAAATAGGGATGATGTACCATAAAAGGCGCTCCGAAACACGCGCTGAAGGCGATCTCGGGCTCAATGCCAAGACCAAGTTCGGTACCGGCAATTTTGGAGGTATATCCGCTTATGAAATGGTAAATTGCCTGGTTCATGCTGAGCCTCGCAATGGGAGGGAGTACGCCTTGCGCGTCACATGTAAGAAAGATCACATTTTTAGGGTGCGTTTTCACCATCTTTTCAGGGATGGCATTGGGGATGAATTCAAGCGGATAGGAAGCCCTGGTGTTTTCAGTGATCTGATCATCATCGAGGTCAATTTTCCTGGAATTAGGATCATAGACCACATTTTCGAGGATGGTGCCAAACCTTCGGGTACAGGCATAAATTTCCGGCTCATTTTCTGCAGACAGCCTGATGACCTTGGCATAGCAGCCACCTTCATAGTTGTACACACCTTCGTCGCTCCAGGCATGCTCGTCATCACCAATCAGGGCCCTGTTGGGATCAGCAGAGAGGGTGGTTTTCCCGGTACCGCTCAATCCGAAAAACAGGGCAACGTCGCCCGCTTTACCAACATTGGCTGAACAGTGCATCGACATTACATCCTGAAGTGGCATCAGGAAGTTCATGATGGTAAATATCGATTTCTTGATTTCACCGGCGTATTCCGTGTTGGCAACAATGGCGATTTTCCTGGAAAAATCGATCACGATCGCAGTTTCACTGTTGGTTCCGTCCACCCTCGGATCAAGTTTAAAGGAGGGTGATGCGATCAGGGTGAACTGGGGAACATGGGTTTTGCATTTTTCCAGTGTGTTGGTTGTCATGAACATGTTGCGGGCAAAGAGGCTCTGCCAGGCAGTGTCGGTGATGATGCGGATCGGCATCTGGTAATCGGGGTCAGCGCCTACAAAGACATCCTGGACAAACAGCTCTTCACCTTGCAGAAAAGCCTGCAGACGGCTGAATAAACCATCGAATTTTTCAGGAGTCATCGGGCGGTTGCTTTTTCCCCAGTCGATTTTATCTTCGGTGGAGGATTCTTTCACGAAATATTTTTCGTTCGCTGCCCGGGCAGTCCACTTACCGGTATGCACCAGCAACGGACCTCCGTTTACGATCTTGCCTTCATTGCGAAATACGGCCTCTTCGTATAATGCAGCTTCCGGGAGGTTCCAGTAAACCCGCTCAAGATGTACCAGGCCGTGGTTCATCAGTCCGAATTCAGCTTTCAAATTTGCAGCCTGCTTTTGAGCAGGGGTTTCAAATTTCAGATATTTTGACATAATTTATGAAGTTAATTGTTCCAAAAAAAATAGTTTATAGCCAATCCCTTACCATTTTGCGGTCGCCGACGTAGATTTCATTCGGAGAATTTGGATCCAATGCCCATTTTATCCGCTCAATTCCCTGCGTTATATCTTTCAGAGAGCCACAGGTAGATAACCTGAGATGACCATCCAGCCCGAACTCTTTTCCAGGGACTGTGATTACCCGCACTTTATCGAGCAGGAAGAAGGCAAGTTTGCTGGAATCTTTGCTGTAATGGCTAAAATCAACAAAGCAGTAAAATGTTCCGTCAGGTTTTGTGGCTCTTACCCCTTCAAAGGAGTTGAGTTGTTCCATCATCACCTTGGTGTTGTTTTCAAGGGTGTAGCAGAGGCTGTCAACACAGGATTGAACACCATTGATGGCACCGACAGCGGCTGCCTGCAGAACGACAGAAGGACCGGATGTTTGATGACTCTGAATGTTGGTCATCACCTCAATCAGTTTTCTGTTGGCGACGGCCCAGCCGATCCGGAATCCGGTCATGGCATATTGCTTGGAAACACCATTGATGACGATCAGTTTCGATTCATCAACGCTGGTTTTTAAAAAGTCATAGCAGCTGATGGGTTTGCGGTTATCAAAGATCAGGCGGTGATAAATGTCATCCATGATCAGGTAGATGCCCTTTTTTTCGCAGAACTCAACAATTTCAGCAATGAACTGTGCCGAATACATGGCTCCTGTAGGGTTGTTCGGGCTGTTGATGATAATGGCTTTGGTATAGGAGCTGCAAACCCGTTCAATATCCTGGATAGTCGGGTAGAAACTGCCGTCTTCAGGAAGGACAGGTACAGGAACTGCACCGCAAAGCTTCACCATTTCAGGATAGCTAACCCAGTACGGAGCCGGGAAAACGACTTCATCCTGGGGATTTAAAATCGCCTGCAGGGCAACCATAATTGCCTGTTTTGCACCGCTGGATGCAATGACATTCATCGGTGAAACAATGCGATGATACATGTCGCCGGTATAGCGCACGATGGCCTGTTTCAGCGCAGGTATGCCGTCGGCCGGGGTGTAGCGAATCTCTCCACTGTTCAGCAGGCCGGCGGCCCCGAGAATGGCATCCAGGGGTGCCTTGCTTTTTGGTTCACCAATTCCCAGGTGAATCACAGGTTCACCTTTTGCTCTGAGTATGGCAGCTGTTTCGTTGAGTTTTAACGTTACAGACTCTCCAATAGATCTTCCAATTATACTTAGACTCATAATGCTCAGTTATATTAATTATTAATAAATGCTTAAGATCACTTTTTTCCTGCCTTGGTGGCATGCTGGGCATCCATCACAGCGATGGTGGTCATGTGTACGATTTCCCTTACACTGCATTCCATCGGAACGACGTGGATGGGTTTATTGATCCCCATCAGAATGGGGCCGATCACTTCCGCGCCACCAATTTCCTGCATGACCTTATAGGCGATGTTGCCTGAACTTAAATTCGGGAATATCAACGTATTTACATCCTGGTTCGCAATTTTCGAGAATGGGAATTGTGCATTCCTCATCTCCTTGTTCAGCGCAAAATTGGCCTGAATCTCCCCATCAACCAGCAAATCAGGATAATTCTTGTGTAAATACATGGTTGCCTGCCTCACTTTTTCCGGACCGGTAGTATGTTCCGATGGCTTTATAGAACCGAAATTAGAGTATGACAGCATGGCAATCACAGGTTTAATGTTAAACCTCTTGACCATCTCTGCAGTCAGCAAAGCAGTTTCTGCCAGCGTTTTCCAGTCAGGATCAAGATTCACAGTGGTATCAGCGAAGAAGTAGGGCCCTTTTTTGGTGATCACCATATACATGCTTGAAATACGGTGAAGGTCCGGTCTTGGCCCGATCAGTTTTAAGGCTGGTCCCATCACATCGCCGTATTCACTCGTCACTCCTGAAACCATGGCATCTGCCTGGCCGGTTTCAACCATCATGATCCCGAAATAGTTCCGGTTTTCAGTTTGGTCGTAGGCTTCCGTACGCCCGGTTCCTTTTCTTTGTCTCTTTTTCCAGATCATGTCGGCGAACATCTTGCGGTTTGCCTCCTGGCCCGGATCTCTCGGGTCGATAATGGGCAGGTCACCGATATCGAGATGGTTCTCACTAATGATCTTCCTGATTTGCTCAGCGTTGCCGAGAAGGATCGGTTTTGCAATCCCTTCATGGTAAACTTCTTTGGCTGCCTTCAGGATTTTGAGGTTGGCACCTTCAGGAAATACGATTCTTTTGGGATCTGTTTTGGCTTTGAGTGCAATTCTTCTGACAAGCTGGTTTTCAAGGCCGAGACGGTTGCTCAGCTCGGTTTTGTAACCTTCCCAGTCGGTAATCGGATTGCGTGCAACCCCCGAATCCATGGCAGCTTTTGCAACTGCAGGAGCAACTGTTGTTATCAACCTGGGATCCAGCGGTTTTGGGATGAAATATTCCCTCCCGAATACAAGGTTTGTAACATTGTATGCGGCGCTGACATTTTCGGGAACATCTTCTTTGGCAAGGCTTGCCAAGGCATACACAGCGGCTACCTTCATCTCTTCATTGATGCAGGTTGCCCTCACATCGAGTGCTCCGCGAAAAATGAACGGGAACCCAAGCACATTATTCACCTGGTTGGGGTAGTCGGATCTTCCGGTTGCCATCAATACGTCGGGACGCGCATCCATTGCATCATCATAAGCGATTTCAGGATCAGGATTTGCCATGGCGAAAACGACAGGGTTATCAGCCATGGAACGAACCATATCCTTGGACACAACATTTTTAGATGAAAGTCCGAGAAAAACATCCGCTCCCACCATTGCTTCTGCCAACGTATGGATATCCCGGTCGGTCGCGAAGAGTTGTTTGTATTTATTCAGATCCGTACGGTCTTTGCGCAACACACCTTTGGTATCGAGCATGACAATGTTCTCTTTTTTTGCTCCGCAGGAAACCAGCATTTTTGTACATGCAATGGCTGATGCACCGGCTCCGTTCACAACAATCCGGGCCTCTTCTCTCTTTTTGCCTGCAATTTCGAGGGCGTTGATCCAGCCGGCAGCGCTGATGATTGCTGTTCCATGCTGATCATCGTGCATGATGGGAATCTGAAGCTCTTTCTTGAGGCGCTCTTCTATTTCAAAACACTCCGGGGCTTTGATGTCTTCGAGATTGATACCTCCGAAGGTAATGGCAATGTTTTTAACTGTATCAATGAATTTTTCAACATCGTGTGTGTCAACCTCGATGTCGAAAACATCCACATCCGCGAAAATTTTGAATAAAAGTCCTTTACCTTCCATAACTGGTTTCCCGGCATCAGCGCCGATATCACCCAGGCCGAGAACCGCAGTGCCGTTTGAAATTACAGCAACGAGATTGCCTTTGGAGGTGTATTTGTAGATGTCATCCTTGTTTTTTTCAATCTCCAGGCACGGGAATGCAACCCCGGGAGAATAAGCAAGTGATAAATCTCTTTGTGTTCTGTGAGGTTTGGTCGGAATAACTTCGACTTTTCCGGGACGGCCTTCTGCATGATAACGCAATGCATCTTCCTTGGTTATTTTTGCCATAGTTTTTAGTTTTGGTTTGTTCAGTAGAACTGGTTTGTCAGGGGTTTCCTGATAATTTTAGTGATGATATAGTGTATAACAAGTGTTTTAAAATGTAAAAACAACCTCAGGTTTGCCCGAAAAAAGATTGAATTTATCAGTTAGTATGAGTGCTGTTAATTATTGCACAAATCTAATAAATAAAAACAGATGCTTGATGGTTCTGCGTCAAAATAATTTAATCAATACAGCTGTTTTATGACGGACAGATAAATCCGGGTTATAAAGCTAATATATTCTAAATCAGATTAATTTTGATTGAATTTGGGTTTAAGCAGGACCAGTCTTCCCCCATGAGGCAAAACTTTCATTTCAAAATGATCTCTTACAATCCCGAGGTCCGATTGCTTCCATAAATCCCGCATTGCATGTTTGCCTTCAAGTTTCATATCGATCATTTCAACAGGAACATACAATGCTTTTTCAGTTTTATTAAATAACCCCACAGCGACGCTGCCATCTTCCAGGTCGCGGGCCCAAACTTCAAAATCATCACATTTACGGATAAGTACCGCCTGTTTGCCAAGCGGATCCTGGTTTACTGCGATCACTTCATCATTGGTGAGCAGATTGAGCGTGAATGCATCCAGTTTTTCAAGGTCGCAGCCAATCAGGAGGGGCGCTGCCAGGAGGCTCCACAATGAAAGGTGTGTGTATTGTTCACCTGGAGTCAGGCGGGTATTGCGCAGTGCAGGGCCCCAGCCCACCATACCCACCACAAGCATGTCGGGATCATTCCACCGGCCGGGGGCCGACCATGGTGAGCATGGTCCCTGGCTGAATCCGATGGAAGAAAGGCTTTCCCATGTGTCTTCAATGTCACCTGTTGTTCGCCATGAATTTCCATCTACTTCGGCTCCCCAGCTCCAGACATCCCCCATGCCATACTGGCACAGACTGTAATGGATATCCCTGTTTGCCTTCCGAAGGGCGTGTTTCATCTCTTTATAAGGTTTTTTCAGCTGATCCAGAGAGGGATCCGGCGCAATATTTCCGTAGGAACACCAGTCGTACTTGAGGTAATCGATTCCCCAGCTGGCATAATTCTGTGCGTCCTTTGCTTCGAAACCATAGCTTCCTTCATATCCTCCGCAGGTTTTTGGACCGGGTGAAGAGTAGATGCCGATCTTTAAACCAAGCGAATGAACATAGTTGCATAACCCCGGCATGTTGGGGAATTTGTAATTGGGAAGGATGTTCCCGTTCTTGTCGTGGGTGTCTTCCCAGCCATCGTCGATGTTGATGTAACTCCATCCATGGTTGATAAGCCCGCTTGAAACCATGGCATCAGCCGATTGTCTGACCTTCTTGTCACTCACACTGAGGCCCCAGCAATTCCAGCTGTTCCATCCCATGGGCGGGGTCAGGGAAATCACATCGCCAACGATGATCTTCAGGTCGCGTTCGGCATAGCCAAGCTGGTTTTCAACAGTTAACTTTACAACGAACTCGCCTTTCTTTTTCAAAGAACCGGTGATCAGTCCGGTCTCCGGGTTGAGTACCAGTCCCTCAGGAAGATCAGCAGCGGTATATTTTAATGGAGGTTTCCCGGTTGCAGCAACTTTGAAATGAAACGGGGACCATGGCCTGACCCCGAAAATCTTTGCCCCGTTGATCCTTGGTTCAGATGGTGATTCAGGAGTGAGAATGTAGGGAACCTCGACATCTTCCGTAACTTTATTCCGTGTTGCAGCATCGGTAAAGGTTACCCGGAGCGCTGCTGGAACAGCCATGTTTTTTCTGAAGGTCGCCGATGTTTCTATTTTCTGGTGCGGGGATAACTCAATGATGGAGCGATTAGAATAGATGCTGATACCGTTGTCGCTGAGGGTGGCTTCAATCTTTAGTTCACCTTTAAGGCGTTCCGTACCGGTAATGTTGGTCACTGTAAAACTTTTGGTAACAGTGGTATCAGGGTTATAAACAAATGCCGAGGAGGCAAAATCGAATTTCAGACGATCCCGTAGTCCGGTCATGGAGATTTCAAATCTTTTCCCGAACATTCCCCCAGGGCCATCGTGGTCAAAACATCTTACCGCGATCAGGTTTTCCTGGTCCCAGTGAATTCTAGGGTCATTCTGAGCAAGCAGGTAGCGTCTGTCAGTATTCCAAAGGCCGTGTTGTTTGATATAGTCGTCTGCAGGCTGTAGCTTTTCGTAAATGGTCCTTCCATTTTCCCCGATCAGTTCTCCGTTCAGGAAAACATGGTCGCAGTCATCGATTTTACCAAGGAAAATCTGCAGGCTGTCTGTGATTTTACTTTGATCTTTCAAGGAGGAACGAATCAGTGTTTTACACCGGTACCATGCATATCCGTTATAGCCCTTGTATCCCTGGTTTTCCCATGTGTTCTTAGGATCGATGGTGCCCCAGGAAGAATCATCGAAACCCTGGGCGGCCCAGTTAAGGTCATTTCCGGTTTTAAATTTCCACTCGCTGTCGAGCAATACGATGTTTGGTTCCTTCGATTGATTGCATGAAATAACCAGCAACATGGCAATAATTCCTGTGAGAAGAATAATCTTTTTCATGGGATCAGTTTTCTAAGTTGCCAGGAAAACCCCGGATATTTGTTGCAAGGTAAAAATAATTTCCAAATTTCAAAAAAAAAGCCCGGTATTTAGCCGGGCTTCAAAGGTGTCTGAAAACTTATTTCTGAATCACTAACTTGGTTGACATTTTGCTGGATCCATCAGAGATATTCAACAGGTAAGTCCCCTGGGATAAGTGACTTAAGTCTATTTGTTCACGTACGGTTCCATTAATATTCATGCGATTCCTGGTATAAACCGTTTCACCGGATGGTGATATAATTGAGATGTCCAGTTTTTCCTGTTTTACGGAGTTCAATTCAATCGTGAAAAGGCCATTATTAGGATTCGGGTAAATATGAACCTTAACACCGGAGAGTTCTCCGATCCCGCCACAAACTTTAAACGAAACCATTACTGAATCTTTTCCGATGCACCCATTGTTGTCGGTGACAAATACCTTGATCTCAGAGGAATGGAGTCCGATATTGACAGAGTCGACAGTGATGGTTGGGGTGGTTTTATTGGATGGAAGCCACAGGTAACCTGATGCGTCAGGATAGGTGGCATTCAGCACGACGGCAGCATTGGCACAAGCCACGGTATCTTTGCCCAGGTTCACCTGGGGCAGGGCGTGGATGGTGAGTATCATACTGTCGGCAGCCATCGGGCAGGTAACAGAGCCAAGAGCATAGAACTTCAGCTTTACTGAACCATGAATGATATCCTGGGTTCCCGGAGTATAGATTGGATGAAGCAGCGTACCATGATCGAAAGTGCCATCTCCTGATGTGATCCAGCTAAGCATTGAATAAGCAGTTGCAGAAGATCCTGTTGCAGTGTAGGTCTCTCCCTTGCAAATTGAAGCGTTTCCGCCTGCCACAGCTGTAGGCGCTGTATAGATCATCAGCATCATGGTGTTGGTGTCAACCCTGTTCTGGCCATAAGCCGTCAGTTTCAACGGAACCATTCCTTCTGTAATATCTCCGGCGCTTGGGGTGTAAACCGGGTTAAGGATGGCTGTATTGCTGAACTGTCCGGTTCCGGTAGTTGACCAGCGCACTGAATCGTAACTGTCGGCCATACCGTGCAACTGGTAGGAGTTGCCTGCACAGACTTCTGAATCTGGTCCGGCACTGGCAGTGGTATAATACCTTGGGGGAAAAACAATAAAGTCAACCCAGGCTGCATCAAGGCCCATGGTTGTTGTACTGTTCTTTTCATAAAGCCATTTAAACGTGTGATGGCCGGCCATCACCGGGTATGCGTAACGTTTAAAAGTGGTATCAGCAAAATTTGACCACAATCCAACCATTGCATCGTCGATGTAAAATTTGAGTACATCCCTGATGGGCTGGCTGGAGATGCGTCTGAAAAACGAGATGCTGTCGTCCATTGAGGCATCGTATTCAACGAAGATCCCGGTGGATTCATTATCCGTAATTACACCTGATCTTGCAGAATAGTTGCCTTCGTATTTGATAACCGGATCAATGGTCCATGGTTTTGCAGTATTGGTGAATTGCCAGGGGAATTTGGTGAAGTTGCCGGTTTCCCAGTCTTCCACGATCAACCCGATTTTTGCATTGAAAATTTTGTCGGTAACCCTGTATTTGGAGGTAGCCATATTGTGCAGCTGTGCGGCTGATCCGATGGCGGCACCGCTGTTTACTGTAATACCAAACGAAGCAACAACAGTTTCTCCTGCGTGGAGCGTACCAATGTTGAAAGCCGGATTTCCGATGGTGACATAAGAATTCAGGGATGACATGTTGCTGACAACGTTTTCAGCATCCCAGATGCCATTATTTTTTGTTGTGATCAGTAAGGTGGCTTCTTCACCCGGATCGAGGCGGCCGTTACCGTTGCCCCCGGGAGGAATGTCATTGATGGCCATGGAAACAATGCTCACATCCGGGGCATGGGCGGTAATCTGGAATGTACTCCAGGTGACACTGTCCTGCTGGTCGATGGCTTTGACAGTGAACATGACCGGTTCGTTGTTCATAATTGAGTCGTTCACCTTGAATTTGAATCCGTTCGGGATGAATTTTTCCTGGTCAATATCAAAGTGGCCGTATTCTTTAATCGAATCAAGCATGGTGATATACGGATTGTCGCAGGAGAGATGAACAGACACTCCGTCGGCAGGACCTGTTCCGGTATTCTTCATCTTCAGTCCGAGGAGTTCAGTCTCACCATAATCCATCAGGCCGTTGTGATTTCCAAATGTTGTATCGTTCAATACAGATCCGGTGTTTTCGATGGCAGCCTGTGGAACCAGGATGTCAATCGGAGAGACATAGGTAAGACAATGTCCCGAACGGGTATCTGTCCAGCAAGGGAATGTTTTCCCGTCATACGCGGCAATCGCAAGGTAATCTCCCATATATTTGGAGGCCATATTCGGGATGGCGGATGGGGTGAATGTGACATCGCTGACCTGCAAGTCAGTGAAGGTGCTGCCTCCATCAGTTGAATAGGCCATCCATGCCTGGGCTTCAGTGGACGCGCAGTTCCTGTTATCATAAAAAACAACGCTTACATACCCGGTTGCCTGGTCGCATGTGATCCAGGGAAGATAATGATGTTTTCCGGCAGTTGAATCGGAGTTGATGATCTTCGGAGCCGACCAAGTGGTGCCTTTATCGGTTGATTTCATCATGTAGCAGGAGGTCCCTGTGCCGGTATTGATGCCCGGGTATCCTTTGTTGGTCCATACAATATAGATGGTACCACGGTAGGGGCTGTTACTTAAATCAACGGCCATTGACGGAAAAGCGTTGGTGCGCATGTTTTGAGGAACACTTCCTGTGTTTCGGATGCCTTTAATGTTGTTGATTGCACGGAAGGCTGTTCCCCAGGTAGTTCCACCATCCAACGAAGTGTTAAACCCGATGGCTTTTTCATCGCTTGGCCAGCTGTCATAGACTGACCAGGCTGCATATACTTCACCATCCGGGCCGCATTTGAAGTTGATGCCCTGGTTATGGCTTCCGGCAGCCGTTGCAGCACTGATGTTTACCGGGGAGGACCAGGTAGCCCCACTGGTTATTGAATGGGAAACAGAAATATTGTTATTCACCATCCAACCATTATAGAGGTGTCCTTTATATGGACTTGAGGGGCTGATGTCAACCCACAGATGGTTTTTGTCGAGCATGTTGAAAGCGGTGCCTGCAGCCACTTTGCTGATGGTCCAGGTTGCTCCGAGGTTGTCGGAATAGGAAACACTTTGTCCGCTTGCGTTGTCAATGTATCCGATGAACCAGCGTCCGTTAAGGTCAATTACTGCGGCCGGGTCGCCGGAGTTGGGTCCCCCTGCACCTTCCACTGTGCCCGACCAGGTTGCAGAACCATCGAGCGTTTTCAGGGCATCAGCTCCCTTTACGGTGCCGTTGCTTGGCTGGGGAGTTGAGTTGTTGGAATTCAGCAACATATTCTTGTCATTGGGATTTATCACGATGGAATTCTCACTTTGGGTGGAATTCGATGGTTCAGTAGTGACAAGAACATCGGGGGAGTCGATGACATTAACTCCGCGCAAAAGCACCTTGCTGCCGTTGTAACGGGCCGGGGGAAGTGTGCTGTAAGGCTCAACCGGCACAAGGCCTGCTGCAGCGCATCTTTGCCAGTAGCCCATGTTGTCTATGCGCGTGTCAACCTGGTAATTGGGAGGAAATACAGATTTGGCATCCTGGGCAAAACTTGCGACTGAGGCCAGCAGGAGTATGAATCCAGTCAACAGAAAGTAGATGTTTTTTTTCATGGAAATTATTTTGAGAGTGGGAGAATTATCCTTGCAAAGGTAATTAATAATCACAGATGTTAGGTAGTCAGCGAAGGCGATTACACGAATAATCTACAAAAAATCATTGCTTTGTGGTAAACACATATTGAAGGATGTTTGCACCCATCTGAAGCGCTTTCTGACGGGTCGGATCTGAATCGCCATGAACGGAAGGGTCTTCCCAGCCATCGCCAAGGTCACATTCATAGGTGTAAAAAACCACAAGCCGGCCTTCATAAATTAGACCAAATCCCTGTGGCGGCTTCCCGTCATGCTCGTGGATCTTTGGCAGCCCGTTTTGAAAGTTGTATTTCTGATGGTAGATCGGGTGGTCAAAAGGCAGTTCGAGCAAATCGAGTTCGGGGAAAACACGTTTCAACTGCGGCCTGATGTATTTGTCCATGCCGTAATTGTCGTCGATATGAAGAAACCCGCCGGCCATGAGATAATTCCGAAGATTTTGAATCTCCTGATCTGAAAATACGACATTGCCATGTCCGGTCATGTGGATAAAAGGATAATTCATCAGCTCAGGGCTTCCGATATCCACCGTTGCAATATCTTCATTGATGTTGGTAGTCAGATTCCGGTTGGCAAACTTCACCAGGTTGGGCAGCGAAGTCGGGTTTGCATACCAGTCGCCGCCTCCCGAATATTTCAGCAATGCGATCTGAAATGAAGGCGGAGTAAAGGATGTCGCTGCCAGTAAAATTGCAATGCTGGCAAGTGTTAACAGAAAAGTTCGCTGTTTATTGATGATCGGCAACATAAAAATGCTGAATTTAAGTCACAAAGGTAATGTTTTACCTTCAATATGGAGACGGGTCCCATGCAAACTGCATTGATTGGTGTTTTATTTACAAATCGCAGGTTGATTCAGAAATTGTTACGAGTTTAAACCTGTATGGAAGCAAGGCGTCTTGTCCTGCATATCCGACCCCAACCCTCGGACCTGCAGAAATCATTTCCGCACTTACATTAAATCCGCAGTCTTCAATCCAAATAGCCGGGGGGGTGAGGAGATCCTTTCCTGTGAGGTCGAGACCCGAATGGCGAAAATGAATTCCGAGTAACCTGGAAACCCTGCCGGGACCGGTCCCGAAATTCTTTGTCACCTTCTCTTTTTCTGTCCGTTTTAACATGTAATCAATACCATCTGCCGGGATGATCGCACGGATCAGCACGGCATGAGGGATGCCAGGCAGGTTGGTGACAACATTAAACAGTGAATGGATTCCGTAGCACAGGTAAACATAGGCAATGCCTCCCCGGGCATACATGGTTTCTGTACGGTTGGTGCGCCTTCCTCCATAGGCATGGGAAGCTTTATCAGTTATTCCGGCATAAGCCTCCGTTTCGCAGATCATACCGGAGGTTATGGTTCCGTCGATATTGGTATACAAGTGTTTGCCAAGTAAGTCACCGGCGATTTGAACAACATCGGGGCGGGTGTAGAAACTTTGAGGGAGGAGGGACATGATTGAATGTCGAATATTGAATAACGAATTATGAATGATCAGTTCAGGGGGTTCCAGGGAAGTTTTCCACGAATTTGATCTTGATATCCGGGAAGTCGGTTACGAACTTGATTTTGATGTCGGGAAAATCGGTTACGAACTTCCATTTTCCACATTGGTCAGGGAAATTTTCAACAACCTGGACTTTCAGATCAGGAAAATTTTCAACAATTTTCACCTTAATATCGGGAAAATCAGTTACCACTTTTATTTTTCCATATAGGTTAAAGCCCTTAAACTGACATTTTTTATCGACCGGGTTATCGGGCGCACCGGTCATAAACAGGATAACTGAAAGAAGAAGTGAAGATATCATAGCGTTTTATTTTGGGTCGTTAATGCCATTTGTATTTTCGTTCCCGGTCCACACTGATTTTTTCATTATCCGTCAGCCATTGAATCGCCCGGATCACCTTGTCTTCATTGACCGGATGCGCCGCAGCAACCAGCTCATCCAGTGTGCTCGGCCTGGTTTTCAACAAAGGTTTGATAACTTCAACGATGTTGTTGAATTCCATCTCGTTCAGATTGATTTTATTTCGTTCAATGCACACATCACATTTGCCGCATCGCTTTGTATCACACTCGCCAAAATAGGCCAGCAGTGCCTGGCTCCGGCACCTGTTGGTGCCCTCAGCATAACCGATCATGGTTTCCAGTCTTTTTTCTGCATCTTTCAGCCTGTCTTTGTAGTTTTCGGGCGATATGGTCAGGTCGCGGGTATCCAGACGTTCCTGCAGGTAGATGATTTGTGGTTTGTCAGATTGAGGCAGATAATCGAGGATTTGCAATTTGGCAAGATGCTTCAGGATATTCACTGTTTTTTCCAGGGTCAGATTGCTTCTGCGGGCAAGTTCGGCTTCGTTGAAACTGATAAAATCTGAGAGTATCCCGCTGTATGACCGCAACATGATTTTAATGAAATGGTCGAATTGCTCATGTTCCACCTGAAAGCGGTACAGCTCCTCTTTTGGTGCCTTGATAAATATTTTTGACGGGTGGTGCAGGCCTTCACTCAGCATGATAAATCCCTCTTTCTCAAGAAATTTCAGACAATTATATACAATCACAGGCTGAAATTTGTACTGTTCGGAAAATGCCGCAAGGTCAAAATCAAATTTAACATCTTTGCCCATTCCGACAGGCAGCTGGAAATAGTTGCCCAGTCCCTGGTATACATCCCGGATGATTTTCAGCTCAGGATAGGAGAGCACCAGGTTGTGCCTCGAATCAAGAATGTCGGCTTTTTCATACAGGAGCACTGCATAGGCCCTTTTTTCATCACGGCCCCCTCTCCCGGCTTCCTGAAAATAGGCCTCGATGCTGTCGGGCAGATCAAGGTGGACCACAACCCGCACGTTCGGTTTGTCGATTCCCATTCCAAAGGCATTGGTCGAAACAATGATCCGTTTCTCTTCACTGATCCAGGCCGCTTGCCGGCGGTCACGTGTCTTCGGATCCAGACCGGCATGATAAAAGTCGGCACTGATGTTGTTTTTCTGAAGGTGTTCAGCTATCTCTTTGGTGTTGCGGCGGTTGCGGACATATACAATACCCGGCCCTTTCACTTTACCCAGGATCTTTATAAGTCGTTTGAGCTTGTCTTCCTCCTTTAAAACCAGGTATGTGAGGTTCTTCCGCTCGAAACTTTTCTGAAAAACGAGCTCTTTCCTGAACGCCAGTTTTCGCTGGATATCGGCTACAACTTTCGGTGTTGCAGTAGCAGTAAGTGCCATCACAGGGATGTCGGGGATCATCGGTCTGATACTGGCAATCTGCAGGTAAGGAGGCCTGAAATCGTAGCCCCATTGAGAAACACAGTGAGCCTCGTCAACGACAAGCAGGTTGATTTTCATGCGTTTCATGGCTTCACGCATATTCCCTGTGGTGAGCCGTTCGGGTGAGATATACAGCAACTTGGTTTTGCCAAAACAGCAATTGTCAAGGATGATCCTTATTTCATCAGGATGCATGCCTGAATGGAGCGCTGCAGCAGGAATCCCGCGTTTTTTAAGATTGTCGACCTGGTCTTTCATCAGGGCAATAAGCGGAGAGATAACCAGGCATACACCGTCGCGGGCGAGTGCAGGAACCTGGAAACACAACGATTTTCCGCCGCCCGTTGGCAGCAAAGCCAGGGTGTCCCGTCCATCCAGAACAGACTGGATGATCTCCTCCTGCAAAGGACGGAAGGATGAGAATCCCCAGTATTTCAGTAATATTTGATGGATCGTCATAAATAAACACTCATCAGCCAATAAACAACAGCCCCGGCAAGATATCCTGTCAATGCCAGCCACGAGATCTTTTTCAGGTACCAGATGAAATCAATTTTTTCCATTCCCATCACGGCAACGCCGGCTGCAGAACCAATGATAAGAATACTTCCACCCGTACCGGCACAATAGGCCAGCATCTCCCAAAAATAGTGATCGGTTGGAAAAGTGTCCTGGTACATGGCCATGGCGCCGGCCACCAGCGGCACATTGTCAACCACCGCCGAAAGCAACCCGATCATCACGTTGATCAGATACAGGTTTTCCACATGCTTGTCAAGGGCGCCGGCAAGGAGTTTAATGTGCCCCGATGATTGAAGCGCTGCCACAGCAAGCAATATCCCCAGGAAAAAGAGGATGCTGGGCGTGTCAACCCTGCGGATGACACCAGCCACCGTGACCATCGGCCGGTAGGCATCATTTTTTGCTTTGTGCATGATTTCAGTGACCACCCAAAGCATACCAAGTGCAAACAACATGCCCATATACGGTGGCAGATTCGTAAGTGCTTTAAACACAGGAACAAAAAGAAGCAGGCCGACGCCAAGAAAAAAGACAATATTTCTTTCTGACGGGGTAGATGAGTTTGCATGATCAATAACTGTCCTGGCGGGTTTCATGATACTGCCTTTCAGCGTGAAAGACAATATCCCCAGCGGCACAATCATGGACAATGCGCTGGGGATAAAGGTTTTTAAAATGATATTGACTGTTGTAACATGGCCGCCTGCCCAGAGCATGATCGTGGTGACATCGCCGATCGGGCTGAACGCACCACCGCTGTTTGCTGCGATAATGACCATCCCGGCAAAGAACCAGCGCTCTTTCTTTTCGCCGATCAGTTTTCGGAGCAACGCAACCATGACAATGGCGGTGGTGAGGTTGTCGAGAACAGCTGACAGAAAAAAGGCAATAATGCTGATCAGCCAGAGGAGTTTGACCTTATCGGTTGTTTTTATTTTATCGGTGATGATCCGGAATCCTTCATGTGAATCAATGAGTTCAACGATAGTCATGGCTCCGAGAAGAAAAAAGAGAATTCCGGATATTTCACCTAAATGTTCAACCAGAATTTTGTCGGAAAAAGGTTGCGGGGATGCAATTCCGAATAGCACCCACATGGCTGTAGCAAGCAGCAGGGCAGTGGCTGACTTGTTGATCTTCAGCGGATGTTCCAGCGCAATTAGTGCATATCCGGCAATAAAGACAACAATCATGAGGGTGAACATAGTCAGGATGTTAACAATGATTATTCTGCAATAATTTGGGCATCAATAATATAATCCAGCAGGGGAAATTTCTTTTTAAGATAGAGATTCCCATGAATCATGACAGAATCCTGGTGATTTGCAGGTTCAAAACCATAATCTCCATACAACGATTCAATTATATCAAAACCTGAAACAATCTTTCCGACCGGAGGGAACCCCCGAAGCCCGTTATACCCAATGGTGTCCAGTTTGTTGTTGTCTTTCAGATTGATGAAAATCTGGGAAGTCCGGCTGTTCATCCCGTCGCGGGCATAGGAGATGGTGCCTTTCAGATTGCCGCTGACAACCGGTTCATCTGCAATCGGACGTTTATCCCAAAAATAGTTGACATCTTTTTTATCACCGATCCCGAACTGGACCACATACCCTTTCTGAACCCGGAACAGTGCATTCTGGTTGTAAAAACCGGTCATCAGCAGTTGGTACAACCTGTCGGCTCCTTCAGGTGACCAGTCTCTGTTTACCTGCACTGAAAAATCCCCTTTGGTCGTTTTAAATTTCGCAGTGAATGTTGGCGGGGCATGGGCTTTCAGGGTCGCCTGATCGGGGATCACCTGCGAATGCAGATCTATACAGGCAAGGAAGATGATTAGTAACAGATGGATATTTTTCATTGTTTCATAATATTACAACAAGATAACCCATCCGCGACCAATCCGGAAATGATAACGGCACGGTTGAAAAATCCTGTACATCTTGCAAATGTAGCTTTTTTACAAAAAAGTGGCCGGGTCCATAATAAGTTATCTCGTCCCGTACGGGACGAAATTCTTCACCGTCACCCCTTGCTAACCATCTTTGGTCCCTCCGGGACCGGTTTTTGCAGAAACAGATGCCCCTGAGGTTTCCCTTGGTAACCAGTTTAAGCCTTAAGAACCCCTGTAGATATTGATAAAATTCATTACTGGTAAGATTGTGATTGATCAATTAACTAATTTTGAGAATACCGGAGAATCGGATGAGATTATCCAAACAAAAATGTGAAGTTGAGGCATTGACAAAGGTCAGATTGAACCTGAATAATATTGTATTCCGGTATCAGACCGGATGAAAATTATGTTTATTTTTTCACAATTAATGACGAATTACTTTTAATTCTGAGAATAAGTGTTAATTTTATCGGGTCATTTACAACACGTTAGGTAGAAACATTCTAAATTATAAATTGCATATGAAATTACCAAAAACGACCTCAAACTGGATCAGTATTACCGGGTTTATTTTTGCCGTGAACAGTTTTATTCTCATTGTAGTACTGTTTATCCAGGCGCTGCTTTCAGATCATCAGAATCCATACAACGGGATATTTACCTATATTATACTCCCTTCCATAATGGTTATCGGGCTCCTGATGATCCCCATCGGAATGCTGATAAATCGTAAAAAAACACATGATCCTGAAAACCGCTGGCCGGTGCTTGACATGAATGTCCCCCGGCAGCGTCAGAAACTGGTGGCAGTTTCCATCTTTACATTTTTATTTTTGATTATTTCTGCCATGGGCAGTTATGAAGCATTCAATTACACTGAATCGGTCGAATTCTGCGGTAAGCTTTGTCACAAGGTCATGGAACCTGAATACGTTACCTACCTCCATTCACCGCATGCACGTGTTGCCTGTGTTGAGTGCCATGTCGGAGAAGGAGCCGGATGGTATGTGAAATCAAAATTATCGGGCTTATACCAGGTTTATTCGGTGCTCTTTCACAAGTTTCCCCAGCCAATCGAAACACCCATACAAAATCTGCGGCCGGCCCGTGAAACATGCGAACGCTGCCATTGGCCACAGAAATTCTATTCCCGCAAACTCCGCAGTCAAAAAGTATATGTTACCGACTCACTCAACACCGAGTTTAACTATTCCATGCTGATGAAAATTGGTCCGAACTACAGTGCGATGGGACTGATTGAAGGAATTCACTGGCATATCAACAAGGATGTACGAATTGAGTATGTGGCTCCAACCAAAGACCGGGAGACAATTCCCTGGGTAAAATTCACCAACCTCAAAACCGGGGATGTTCAGATTTTTCAGGATACCGACAATATGCTGGATAAAAAAGCACTTGATACATTACCACGTCGTATCATGGATTGCATGGACTGCCATAACCGGCCGTCTCACTCATACAAATCACCGATGGTTTATGTTGACAATGCGATGATCAGCGGTGAGGTTCCCAAGGAACTGCCTTTTATTAAAAAGGTCGCCATGGATGTTCTGAAGGGTACCTTTACCGACAAGGATTCAGCCTTTGCGTATATTCGCGACAGCATTACCAACTTTTATAAATCAGGCTATCCTTCAATCTATAAAACCCAGAAACCGCTGATTGATAAAGCCATTGCAGGAATTCAGAAGGAGTTTTCATTGAATGTGTTTCCATTTATGCGGGCATCATCCAAAAACTACCTCAATCATATCGGGCATCTTGAATCTGATGGATGTTTCCGTTGCCATTCCGACCGTCATAAAAATGAAAAAGGGAAGATTATCTCCAAAGATTGTAATTTATGCCATACAATTATCGCACAGGGGCCGACCGGGAACATACAATATTCGACCATTGACAAGTTGATGGAATTTCAGCACCCGATCGATGTGAAAGATAACTGGAAGACCTATTTCTGCACGGAATGCCATCGTGAACTCTACCCGTAAATTTTATACGGGAGCAACCTTGTTTTTTCGATTTCCCAATTAAAACGCCAGCCCTCATCCCAAACACAGGAGAGGGCTGGTTGCTTTTTTAGAAAGGATTTTACAGGGCGTATTTGAATAAGATATTTTTGTACATTTGCACACTTAATTTGCATGCATATGTTCCTAAATTCAGACAAATTCCGGGGTGAAGGGTTGACGTATGACGATGTGTTGCTGGTTCCGGCGTATTCTGATGTACTGCCCAGGGAAACCGATGTCTCCACCCTGTTTTCCAGAAATATAAAGCTTAATATTCCAATCGTTTCTGCTGCCATGGATACTGTGACAGAATCACGGATGGCTATTGCCATGGCCCAGGAGGGTGGAATCGGGGTGTTGCACAAAAACATGTCTGTCGAAGACCAGGCGTTACAGGTAAGAAAGGTAAAACGTGCCGAAAACGGCATGATCCTTCAGCCGGTTACGCTTGAGGAACATGCCCTCGTCGGGGATGCACTTGCCATGATGAAAGAGTTCAGCATTGGCGGTATTCCTGTTATAAACGCACATAATGAGCTGGTCGGGATTGTTACAAACCGTGATCTGAGATTTGAACGAGACCTGTCGCGGCCTGTAACGGAGGTGATGACCAGAAAAGTGATCACCATCAGTGAATTCACCGACTTTGAACAGGCTGAAGCAATCCTTCAGCAACATAAAATAGAGAAACTCCCGGTTGTTGATAAAGGCAACAAACTTATCGGGCTGATCACCTATAAGGACATTTTGAAGGTTAAAGCGCGTCCAAATGCCTGCAAAGACAGTCTTGGCCGTTTGCGGGTCGCAGCAGGAGTCGGGGTTACTTTCGACACCCTCGACCGGGTATCGGCCCTGGTTCGTGAAAACGTGGATGCAATTGTACTTGATACAGCCCACGGACATTCGAAAGGCGTTATGGAAATGGCAAAGCGTATTAAAAACGCTTATCCCGAGGTAGACCTGGTCATCGGGAACATCGGGACCGGTGAAGCGGCTGCCGACATGGCAAAGATAGGAGTCGATGGCGTGAAAATCGGAATAGGTCCCGGTTCCATCTGTACAACCCGTATTATCGCTGGGATAGGTGTACCACAGCTTTCGGCCATTTATGATGTTACATCAGCGCTCAAGGGAACAGGTATTCCTGCTATCGCCGATGGTGGAATCCGATATACCGGAGATATTGTTAAAGCACTCGCTGCCGGAGCGCATACCATCATGGCCGGCTCGCTTTTTGCCGGGGTGGATGAATCACCGGGGGAAACCGTTATCTTTGAAGGTCGTAAATTTAAAACATATCGTGGCATGGGCTCCATTGAAGCCATGCAACATGGTTCCAAAGACAGATATTTTCAGGATGTGGAAGAGGATGTGAAAAAGCTTGTTCCGGAAGGGATTGTCGGCAGGGTCCCATATAAGGGATCTTTATCGGAAGTGATCTATCAGATGGTCGGAGGACTGAAGGCCGGAATGGGCTATACAGGTTCTGCAACAATCGACATCCTGCAACGTGCAAAGTTCATGAAGATCAGCGCAGCAGGTGTTGCTGAAAGTCATCCGCACGATGTGACGATCATCAGTGAGGCACCAAATTATAGCAGGTAAAAATAGACAGTAAAACCCTGGCCGGTTCTGTTGACCAATGCTGAAAAAAAATATAAATCAGGAAATTAATCAGAAATCTAACCGTTAGTCTAATTGTCAAACTAATATCTTATAAAATGAATAGCGTGAAAGTGAAAATTTTGTTACCGTTTATTTTACTGGCTTCAATACTTACGTCAACCGCTCAGGTTAACAATGATGAAGTTTTGATGACCATCGCCGGCAAGCAGATCTTTGTAAGCGAGTTTTTGAATATATACCAGAAGAACAACGTCAAAGGTGATATGATTGATAAAAAGTCATTGGATGAATACCTTGACCTTTTTATTAACTTTAAACTCAAGGTTAAACAAGCCGAAGAGATGGGCCTTGATACTGTGGCCTCTTTCAGAACTGAGTTGAACGGGTACCGCGATCAGCTTGCCAAACCATATTTTACTGATGAAGCCACCCTCAACCGTCTGATACTGGAAGCATACGATCGGGAAAAAACTGATTTGCGCGCAAGCCATGTATTCTTTCGCCTGGCACCTGATGCATCTCCCCAGGATACCATGATAGCTTATAAAAAGGCTGTTTCTGCCAGGGAAAAGTTGATGCAGGGTGCTTCATTCGAGTCTGTTGCTGTTGAATTTTCCGAAGATCCGTCGGCTAAAGACAGGGAAGCAACCCAACAGCATCCATTTCTGAAAGGGAATAAGGGTGACCTTGGTTTTTTTGCTGTATTTGATATGGTTTATGCGTTTGAAAACGGAGCATGGAATACAGAGACAGATAAGGTCTCCATGCCTGTGCGTACTGAATATGGTTATCATCTCATCAAGGTTACCGCCCGGCGACCGGCACTTGGTAAGGTTACTGTAGCTCATATATTCCTGGCCATCCCCAAAAATGCAACAGCTGAAGATTCGGCCAGGGTTCATAAAAGAATTGACTCGGTTTATACAAAACTGACTGGCGGTGCTACCTTCGAAGAGCTCGTAAAGGCTTATTCTGATGACAAGGGCTCAGCAGCCAAAGATGGCGTCCTTCCCGCTTTTGGCGTAAACAGAATGGTTCCTGAGTTTGTTGAAGCAATCTATTCACTGAATAATGCCGGAGATTATACCAAACCGATCCTGACAAGTTATGGCTGGCATATTGTAAAGCTCATCGAACGTAAAACACAGAAGCCAATCGATGAAGAAAAGGCTGAATTGAAACAGAAGATCATGAAAGACAACCGTGGGGATCAAACACGCCAGGTTGTAATAGAAAGGATAAGGAAGGAGTATGGGGTTACTGAAAATCCGGAAGGATTGAAGGACTTCTACAAAGTGGTAACTGACAGCATATTCTTTGGTAAGTGGAAATCATCACTGGCTGATAACCTCACCGGCATGATATTTAAAATTGGCAACATGACATTCCGTCAGAAGGATTTTGCCGATTATCTGGCATCCACCCAGCGTAAGCAGGAAAAACAATCCATCGAGGTGTATGTCGACAAACAATACACTGAATTTCTGAACGAGAGCCCGTTGAAATGGGAAAATTCACAACTTGAGCAGAAATATCCTGAATTTAAAGCACTCATGGGCGAATATCGTGACGGAATCCTTCTTTTTGACCTCACAGATCAAAAAGTGTGGTCAAAAGCGGTAAAAGACACCCTCGGTCTCGATTCCTTCTATAAGAAGAATAAAAATAATTATAAATGGGAAACCCGTCTTGATGCCAGCATTTACACGGTTACAAGTGCAAAAGCTGTGCAGAAAGTGAAAAATTTCATTAAATCCGGCCTCTCTGATACCGACCTGCAGAAAGAGATGAATACAGATTCCCTCAAGGTGGTGACGGTGGAGATTGGGAAGTTTTCCCGCAAAGACAACAAACTGATCGATTCGATCCCATGGGTGCCCGGGTTCTCAGGCGACATCATTAACAAGGAATCAACAGTTTTTGTCTATGTCAGAAAAGTACTGAAGCCAGAGGTCAAGGAGTTGAATGAAGCCAGGGGTTTAATCACGGCAGATTATCAGAATTACCTCGAAAAGGAGTGGATCGCATCATTGAGAGCAAAATATCCCGTTGATGTTAAAAAGGATGTGCTTGCAAAAATTAAATAGAGACAATTGAACCGGCCACTCGTCCTCCTGCTTATCATTGCTACATCTTGCTCCACATTTTTCAAAAAAAAAAACGAGCGGGTTTTGGCCAGAGTTTATGATGATTATCTGTATGAGTCTGACATTAAAGGGTTGGTTTCATCAGGAACATTGCCCAAAGACAGCCTGATAATTACCCGGGGCTTTATCGAAAGCTGGGTACGGCAGAGACTTATCATTCAGCAGGCAGAGAAAAATCTGACGAGTTCTCAGATGGACTTTACCAGGCAGCTTGAAAATTATAAAAATTCGCTGACCATCTATGCCTATGAGAACACCCTTGTCAGGCAAAAGCTGGATACCCTTATCACGGAAGAGGAGACTCAGAATTATTATGATGCAAATCAGCAGAATTTCCTGCTGAAGGATAACATTGTTCAGCTTCAATATGTTAAACTGCCCCTGAAATCGACCATCTCGAAGCAGATAAAGAAACTGCTGAGTTCTGATAATTCGGATGATAAAAACAGGCTGGCTGACCTGTGCGAGAAGAATGCGGCAGACTATTTTCTTGACAGCGAAAACTGGCTGTTGTTCAACGATCTGTTAAAACAGATCCCGATTAAAACGTACAATCAGGAGGAATTTCTGAAAAACCACCGGGATCTGGAATATCAGGATTCTTTGTTTACTTATCTGGTTCGGTTCAAGGATTTCAGGATTAAGGAGGGCGTGTCACCATTTAACTTTGAAAAACAAAGAATCCGTGACATTATCCTGAACAAGAGGAAGATTGAACTGATTGGCAGGATGCAGGATGACCTTTTCAACAATGCCCGGAAGAAAAATGTTTTTGAGATATATTAGGGGACGCAATACCCAAAACAACAACTATGAAGATTCTTCGATTTATTCTGTTATTTGTTCCATTAATGTGTATTTTGACCGGGAATATAAGTGCTCAGGTTCAGAATGATACGATTATTGATGGAGTTGTTGGCATTGTTGGTGGTAACGTTATTCTTAAGTCGGATATCGAAAACCAGTATATGCAAATACGCAGCCAGGGAAACATTCAGGGCACTGCACCCAAACTGAAGTGCCAGATTCTTGAAAACCTGCTGTTTCAAAAACTCTTGCTGCACCAGTCGCAGGTTGACAGCATTAAGGTAACAGATGCGCAGGTTGAGCTGGAGATGGACCGCAGGATGCGCTATTTTATATCACAGGCCGGAACACCGGAAAGGCTGGAAGAACATTTTGGCAAAACATTGCTTGAAATCAAAAATGAACTTCGTGATGTTGTTCAGGAACAGATGCTTACCGAACAGGAACAACAGAAAATCACGAAGGATGTCACGATCACGCCGTCGGAGGTTAAGTCCTTTTATAAGAAAATTCCAAAAGACAGCATTCCGCTGATAAATTCAGAGTTCGAGATAGGGATAATTGTGAGGCAGCCTCTTATCAGCGATGTGGAAAAGCAGGAAGCAAAGGGAAAACTTAAAAATTTCAAAGAACGATGCGCCAAAGGTGATGATTTCAGCACACTTGCTGTTCTATACTCCGAAGATCCGGGCTCCTCAAAACAGGGTGGTGAGCTCGGCATGTTCAAGCGGGGCGAGATGCGGCCCGAGTTTGAAGCAGCAGCTTTCAGATTGAAGCCCGGAGAGGTGTCGGATATCGTGGAAACCGAAGATGGCTACCATCTCATTCAGATGATCGAAAGGAGGGGCGAATATATCAATGTTCGGCACATACTGTTACAGCCTAAAGTTTCACCTGTAAACCTGAATAAAGCAAAAGCCTCCCTCGACAGTGTTGCAACATTGATCATCACAAAAAAGATCACTTATGAACAGGCCGTGGTTAAATATTCTGATGATCCGAGCAAGAACAGTGGAGGCATGATGATAAACCCGGCAAGTGGCAACAGCAAGTTTGAAGCCGACCAGATTGATGCGAAGATCTTCTTCGTCATCGACAAACTCAAGGCGGGTGAAGTGTCTGCACCTGTACTCACGAATGAAAGAGGGAAACAGGATTTCCGGATCTATTACCTTAAGACCAGGACCAATCCACATAAGGCAAACCTGGATGAGGATTATGCCCGTTTGCAGCAAATGGCGTTGGAAAAGAAAAAACAGGATGTTATTGATGAGTGGATAACAAATAAAATGAACTCCACCTATATTGCAATCATGGATGACTGGCGTTCCTGTGCGTTCCAGCGTAAATGGATTAAAAACTAAATCGAAAAATCATGCAATTTACATCGGACGTTGAAGCAGTTGATGCGCTTGTTAAAAAATACAATCTCTTAAAATCTGAAATAGCCAAAGTTATTGTCGGTCAGGATGAGGTGGTGAAAAATCTCCTCATTGCGATTTTTTGCAAAGGGCATTGTTTGTTGGTTGGGGTGCCGGGTTTAGCCAAAACATTAATGGTTAATACTTTGTCAAAAGCGCTTGGGCTCGACTACAGCCGGATTCAGTTTACCCCCGACCTGATGCCTTCCGACATCATCGGTACCGAAATCCTCGATGAAAACCGTCATTTTCGGTTTATAAAAGGGCCGGTTTTTGCCAACATAATCCTGGCAGATGAGATCAACCGTACCCCGCCTAAAACACAGTCGGCGTTGCTTGAAGCGATGCAGGAGAAGGCCGTCACTGTTGCCGGAACAAGCTACCACCTGACAGAACCATTTTTTGTGCTTGCCACACAGAACCCAATCGAGCAGGAGGGCACCTATCCGCTGCCTGAAGCGCAACTCGACAGGTTTATGTTTAACATATGGCTTGATTACCCTTCTTTTGACGAGGAGATACTGATCGTGAAAGCAACCACCACTGAAAAAACTGTATTGCCATCAGTCGTGCTCTCGTCAGAAGAGATTCTGTTCTTTCAAAACCTCATCCGGAAGATTCCGGTTCCTGACAACGTTTTTCATTTTGCAGTCAACCTGGTTGCCTCCACCCGTCCAAAAACCACCAGGGCAAATCAGTGGGCCAATGAGTATCTTACCTGGGGTGCCGGCCCGCGGGCATCGCAATACCTCATACTGGGAGCAAAATGCCATGCCGTTCTTAACGGGAAGTATTCTCCGGATATTGAGGATGTTAAGTCGGTCGCCACCTCTGTCCTTCGTCATCGTATAGTCAGAAATTATAAAGCTGAAGCAGAAGGAATCAGTGTGGAAGATATCATCAATCATTTTCTAAAAAATCTTGTCTAATGATGAAGAAAACCAGTGTTTTTTCGGGATGTCTCCTTGTCTTCCTGATGGGATTGTTGATCCTTTCTTCGTGTAACCAGTCAGGGAATAATGCTGCAGGTTCAAAAGCCGACTCCTTAAAAGGAAAGATTACCTTGTCGGGTGCTTTTGCTTTATATCCCCTGGCGGTTAAATGGGCAGAAGAATTTCAAAAGCTGCATCCGCAAGTCACGGTAAATGTTTCTGCAGGAGGTGCTGGAAAAGGAATGACCGATGCCCTGTCAAAAATGGTTGACCTCGGCATGTATTCCAAATCGGTGAGTCCGGAGGAGCAGGCTAAAGGCGCCTGGTGGATTGCTGTGGCGAAGGATGCGGTTTTACCGACCATCAATGCAAAGAATCCGGTACTTGCTGAACTGAAGAGAAAAGGCCTGACCAGGCAGATGTTCTACGATATCTTTATCAGTGAAAAAATCAAGACCTGGGGCCAGGCAGTTGGTAATAATTCAAAAGTCGAACTTCATGCATTTACACGTTCCGATGCCTGTGGAGCAGCAGAGATGTGGGCGAAATATCTGAATGGGAAAAAACAGGAGGATTTGCAGGGACTTGGGGTAAACGGGGATCCGGGTGTAGCAGATGCGGTAAGACGCACCCCGGAAGGAATCGGGTTTAATAATCTTGGATTTGTTTACGAAATGTCCACCCGAAAAATATATAACGGGCTGGATGTCGTTCCGATTGACCTCAATGGGAACGGAATTATTGATCCGGATGAAAATTTTTACGGCACGATGGACCAGGTAATGAATGCAATTAACGAAGGCAAATATCCTTCACCTCCTGCCCGTGATCTTTATCTTGTTTCGGGTGGAAAACCTGAAAACAAACTCGTTCAGACCTTTTTAAAATGGATTTTAAGTGATGGACAGCAGTACGTCACAGAGGCAGGGTATGTAAAAGTGAAGCCGGAACAAATCATACTGGAATTGCAAAAGTTGAATTAGAATGTATCTTCTCAATCGGGCACAACGACATACGGTAAATTCCACCTGGATGATTATCAGCTTATTGCTGGTTGCGTTTCTGCCATTTCTGCTTTTTATCGGGCTCTACCTTAAATCAGTTTTATTGCTTCATGATTATTCTCTTGGTGACCTCATCTTTTCAAAGGTATGGCGGCCATCTTCAGGAAAATTCGGTTTTGCTCCCTTTATCATTGGTTCAATCTGGGTAACTGTTGTATCGATGCTTATCACTGCACCGATTTGTCTTCTTACGGCTATTTATGTTACCCAATACACCAAGAAATATTTCCTGCGGATCATGCATCCTGCGATCGACATTCTTGCCGGGATTCCTTCCGTCGTTTATGGCCTGTGGGGGATACTGGTTATTGTTCCTTTTATTTCAAGGTACCTCGGTCCATGGCTTGGAATTCAAACAATGGGTTACAGCATACTGGCAGCTTCCTTTGTGCTCTCCATCATGATCATTCCTTTTGTTCTGAACATCCTTATCGAGATATTCCGCGCAATTCCAACAGAGTTAAAGGAGGCAGCTCTTTCTCTGGGGGCTACCCAATGGCAAACGATAAAGCACGTTCTCCTGAGGAAAGCACTGCCCGGTATCATTGCAGCTTTCGGGTTCGGACTGGCCAGGGCATTTGGTGAAACCATGGCCGTGTTGATGGTGGTTGGCAATGTGGTCAGGCTGCCAAAAAGCGTTTTCGACCCTGGCTATACACTGCCAGCTCTCATCGCCAATAATTATGGGGAGATGCTGTCAATACCAAAATACGATTCTGCCCTGATGTTCGCAGCCTTGCTGCTATTGGCCGTTTCGCTCTTCTTTAATCTTGTCATGCATTTTTTTATTGTCAGATATAACAAATATTAAGCTTTGACCCGGTCACAAAAAATAGAAGAAAAGTTTTTCAAGTTGCTGATGATTGTTGCAACCTATTTCATCCTGATCATCCTTGCAATCATCATTTACAGTATTTTTGAAAAAGGTCTGAAGTCCATCTCCTGGGAAATGCTTACGCAGGTCCCACAGGGTGGATATTACTATGGTAAAGGTGGTGGAATCCTAAATGCCATATTGGGTTCCCTGGCGCTTGCATTCGGGGCTACCTTACTCGCCTTTGTCATTGGTATGCCGGTCGCACTCTATCTCAATGTATTCCTGATCAGGCATAAAAGGGTGATCAGCATCATCAGGTTTCTGCTTGATCTCGTCTGGGGTATCCCTTCCATTGTTTATGGTGCTTTCGGCTTTTCCCTTATGATTTTTTTCGGATTGCAGACCTCCCTGCTTGCAGGCATACTGACGGTCACACTTTTTATCCTTCCGATCATGATCCGTTCCATGGATGAGATATTGTGTACCGTGCCGATCGGTCTTCAGGAGGCCGCATACTCCCTGGGTTCAAACAAATCCGAAATCGCTTTTAAAATTTTCACGCGACAATCATTTTCCGGGATTATTACCGCCGTGTTACTCTCTTTCGGCCGAGGAATCGGCGATGCTGCAGCAGTTTTGTTTACTGCCGGATATACTGATCACGTGCCAAACGGACTTCTGGAACCGGTGGCAACACTGCCGTTGTCAATTTTTTTCCAGCTCTCGTCCCCGGTGGCGGAAGTACAAAACCGTGCCTATGCTTCAGCTTTGGTATTGACGCTAATCATATTAATCGTAAGTTTGTTTTCCCGGGGACTTGGTAAACGGTATCATAAAACTAAAATCAATTTCTAGCCTGAACTTGGAATGGATCAGAATACTAAAATAGAGATAAGGGATTTAAATGTATTTGCCGGTAAAACCCAGATTCTTAAAAATATCAACATTGATATTCCAAAGAATAAAATTACCGTCATTCTGGGCCCTTCGGGATGTGGGAAAACCACCTTGTTAAAATGCCTGAACAGGCTTACCGATCTCTATCCTGAGTTAAAGGTCAGCGGACAAATTCTGATTGATGGCAACAATATCCTTGAGGCGAAGGAAGATATCTACAAACTGAGACAACAGATGGGGTTGCTGTCACAGCGGCCGTACCCACTGCCCATGACCATCTATAATAACATTGCTTACGCGCTGAAACTCAGGGGGATAAAAAATCGCAGGGAGATACACAAACTTGTTATGCATTATCTTCAGCAGGCAAGCCTGTGGGAGGAGATCAGGACGAGACTTCGGGAACCTGCTTCACGTCTTTCTATAGGTCAGCAGCAACGACTTTGCCTCGCCAGGGGTTTGGCGGTTAACCCTGAAATAATCCTGGCAGATGAGCCTACATCGGCATTGGATCCGATTTCAAGCCAGTTCATTGAGGAGACATTCGGCAGTCTGAAAAATGATTATACCATTGTGCTGGTTACCCATGTTTTACGCCAGGCAAAACGTATTGCCGACAATGTGGTCTTCATGTATCTCGGTGAAGTAATTGAACAAGGAAGTGTGGAGGAGGTTTTCGGCAATCCGAAAATGGAAAAAACAAAACTCTATCTTGGTGGAACATTTAATTAACGGTGAACTTTCCTTCCTTCAAAAGATTGTTCTGCTTGCCCTGGACGATAAGGGATGGTTTGGGGCGTCTGAACACAAGGTGAAATTCGGGCTGGTTGGTGCAATTCTGTTTGAGTTGTACATGAAAGGCAGGATACGCTTTGAAAATGATGAAATTACCGTGATCAATGCCAAGTCAACAGAGGATGTATTGCTTGACAGGGTACTTAACCTGATCAAAACGGGGAAAAAGGATCGTAACCTGCGGTCATGGATTCAACGGATCGTCAACACAAAACTGCTGCTCAGGAAAACAGTGCTGAAACAGTTGATTCAGCAAAAGATTCTCGGTAAAGAAGAATACAGGCTGATGGTGGTTCTGTATCAGACCAAGTTCCCGCTCCTCGAACCCGACCTGAAAACCAGGGTACGTGAGCAGATTTGTGCAGGGATCATCTCAGGTAATCAGTTGGAGGATTACGAATTGATGATGCTTGTTGTAATGAATACATCCAGGATGGTCAAAAAGAACTTTGGGGAGTTCAGTCAATACGAAAAAATTCGTGAAAGAGTCAATGCAATTACCGAATTAAAAACTCCCTCGAATGAATCTGAAGCAGTCATTAAGCTATTGCAAACAGCCATATCAAGGGCCATCATCGCTTCAAATGTAGGGATTCATTTGTAAAAAAAAACTCACTTTCACTGGTCTTTAACGCACCTGCCGGAATATCCGCACGGCTTTGCATAGATACCCTGACCGGCCTGCGTGTAGTTAAAGAACAGGTCAAGGCCCCATGCATTCGAGACGGTACTCTCGGTGGCCGACCACACCAGGGCATGATTTAAAAGCATGGCAAACCCTCCTCCGCTCAGCCTGTAGCCTCCCGGAAGTGCGGTGAATCCGCTGCTGTTTGTGGCACCGGCATTCGGGCTTAACCAATGGCTTGTACCTGTTTCTTTCATTTTTCCACCTGCATCCGTTCCAACCCAGCCTCCGATACAACTTACCGTGGCATCCAGGAACGTTTCCATCTGGCAATATTCTGCCTGTGAAGGCACATGCCAGCCGGCCGGGCAGATACCCTGCCGGCCGCTTGGATTGGAGCTGCTGGAAGTTGCATAGTTCAACAACTCATTCCATTGATACAGCCCGCCATATATGGCGCAATTTGACTCGAGGTCATCGTAGCAATACTTTTCGATACTACCTGTGTTTGTTTGTTCCTGCGAACCATAAATCAATGTTCCGACATTCAGGTTTTTGGCCATCCAGCATTGACTGCCAATCTGGACTGTGCTGTAAATTTTGCTATCCCTGGTATCTGTAATCGGTTGTCCGCAGGTCCATGTACAAGCAGAAGTCATTTGAGTGATTGTTGTTGCCGTGGATGGCCCGCATAAGGAACAGGCCCAGATATAGCGTGTGTAAGAGCTGTTGCAACTGAGCCCTGTTTCAGTTTTTGAGGTAGCAGAGGCCATATCGGTTGCAGTTGCATAATTATTGGACGTATTCCATTTATATCCTGTTGCATAGTTAACAGCGTTCCAGTTCCAGATAATTTGTGTGGCAGAGGCAATGTGAGTGCCGGCCAGCGGTGAGACAGGGATCGGACAATCTGCGCTCAAAATGTGCCATTCCCCAGCCGTAAAAACACACAAGCCTCCCAATCCGTTCGATCCGCAGTCGGTGCAATATGCCAGCAGGCCTTCGGCCGGGGTCGAAACAGCATTCATCTCAACGTGTGTCATGCGGGGTGGAAGCAACCCTTTTGTAACAGATATAACCTGCAACATGGCTGAACTGTTGGGATCGGTTGCATCTGCAGTAACTGCTACCTGTGAAAACAGTGGTAATATATTGACCAGGAGTATCGTGATTATGGCGGATATTGTTTTCATTTGATAATATTTAATTTTTCGGAACGTCTGAAATATCCATAATTATCATTTAGGGCATGCATGAAATTTGTTCTTATTGATATTCATGGATCTGTGTTTTCACTTGCATGCTTAACTGTGTGGTATCAAAGCGCAACTATTTGATGCATCGGGCGGAGAAACCGTACGCCTTGTTGATGTCGACCATATAGCTGTTCCCAACATTGAAGTACAGGTACCAGCCGTTAGCGGTGTTGTACTGCATACCACTCCAGAAGTCGCCGTCTGAGCCGCGACTGCTCAGCGAACCATCGCTGTTGGGCAAGTACCCGGCAGCATGGAGTTTTAAGGCGGAGCCATAGGGTCCGTTCCAGTTTGTCCAACCGGCATCTACATTTGTCCATTCGGTACTGGTGGGGATACGCCAGCCAGTGCCAAGTTCAAGGGCACATGGGTCATTGGCTGTCTGCCAGTCAAGGTTTTCATTTATTGTGGTTATCCAGGTGGTGTTGGGTGTCCGGGTTGTCCCATCATGTTTAAAACCCTGTTTGCGGTTAAATTGCCAGTACCAGCCGGCAGAAGCCTCGGTTGCATCGTTCACCGCAGTTGCCTGGTGGTCAGAGCCAAGGTTGCTGGTAATCCAGCATTTTGAAGTTTCACCTGGAATATTGGTAACGGTACCATAAGTCGTTGTTTTATTCACAGGTGCCACGCCACCTGAAACCAGGTGATTGATGGTGAGGGTTGACGTACCACAAGCAAATACCGGACAAGCCGAAGTTGCCTGGTTCATGGTTAAAGCCATAGAATTCCCGCAGGCATTGTAAGCCCATGCATACCTCACATAAGGCGTGTTGCAGGTCAGCCCGGTTTCCGTTTTTGTAATGGCTGTGCCCATGTCAGTCGCCGAAGCATAGACATTGGTTGTTCCCCATTTATAACCGGTTGCACCGGATACTGTATTCCAGTTCCAGACAACCGT
>CAIYJU010000058.1 GCA_903926565.1 uncultured Bacteroidales bacterium | reverse complement strand
TTTATTAAAAAAAATTACAAATTAAAATTCTTTTGTGCTTGCATGGCAATTTCATTTCCATAAGCCAAAGAAGCGGTTGCTGCTGGCGATGGAGAATTAATCACATGCATCGAATTTCCCTTAAACTCAATTTTAAAATCATCAGCAAGCATCTCGCTGCTCCCCCGATACCAGAAGTAGGCCTGGAGCACATCCTCCCTGTCAGGCGCCTGAGGAATATGGTAATCGATACTCACCAGGTTCCATTGATTGGGTTTCAGGTTCAGTGTTTCCAGCGCAACGAACATGTATTTATAATTGACCCCTTTATGATTACAGGTAACGACCAGGTTGCATTTCACACCGGCAGGCGGGCAGGAAAACCAGACATAGCCGGTTGCCCTGATCCAGGAAGAATCACCGGGATTCAGATCTTTAAACTTGATCCAGAGTCCGGGTGAAAATTCAACTTTTGAAGTCATCCTGAATGACTGGGTCCCCCCATGGCCTTTTAACGCAAGGTGCATAGAAGTGTCCATGGCGTTACCTGATTCAAAATCATAAAAAGCGAGTTGCCTTCCTGAATTATTCACGGCTTCAGGGAGTTTTTCAGGTTCCTCAATGGAGATGTGTCCGGATGGCTCATGGTTCACCTGGTAATGGCGATAGTAATTCACCAGGATAAAAACCGCCAGGAGAAACAACGCCAAAAGTCCCGCAACCATCGTATGACGGAACGGGTCATTTGTAAATTTCCGGATACTCAAACCGATAAATTATTTCAGGTATTTTCTATCAAAAACGTTGTATTTCAGGAGGCACCAAACCGCCCGGAATGCATCCTTCATGCCGATTTTCTTACCTTCTTCATATGTCCGGCCATAGTAGGAGATTCCCACTTCGTAAATCCTTATTTTTGGAAAGCGTGCAACCTTGGAGGTAACTTCCGGCTCAAATCCAAACCTTTTTTCCTTAAACCGGATCGACTTCAGTATGTCGGCACGAAAAAGCTTGTAACAGGTCTCCATGTCCGTGAGATTCAGGTTGGTGAACATGTTGGAGATCATGGTCAGCATTTTATTTCCGATCGAGTGCCAGAAGAAAAGGATCCGGTGGGGCCTTCCGCCCATGAACCGTGAACCATACACCACATCGGCAAAACCATCAAGAACAGGTTTCAGCAAAATGTTATATTCTGCAGGATCATATTCAAGGTCGGCATCCTGGATGATGATGAAATCGCCTGTTGCTTCCACAATTCCGCGATGGAGCGCAGCCCCTTTGCCCTGGTTTACCTTCTGATTGAAAATCCTGATGTCAGCTTCCGGGTGGGAAGCGATATATTTTTCTACGACCGTGATCGTATCATCCCTGCTGAAATCATTGACAATGATGATCTCTTTCGTCACTCCTTCGACAAGATTAACGGCAAGAACCTTGTCGAGGATGCGATGGATTGTGGCCGCTTCGTTGTACGCGGGAATTAAGATACTTAGCTTTTGGGAATTCATAATACCGGTTCAAACGGCAAAAATAAGAGAAAAAAACAAGGAATACCCTATTCGTAATAATAGATCCGCTTCACCCGCCTTGAAATGCCTGTAAGGACTTCATACGGAATGGTGCCGATCTCTCTTGCAAGTTCAGCAACAGGATGCAGGTCGCCGAAGATAATCACCTCCGTACCTTCGCAAATGCCCGGCGAGAGATTCCCGATTTTTTCACTTCGATATTCGTTATTCAATATTCGAAATTCGATATTCTTTTCACCCTGAAAAAGGTCTGTCACATCAACCATTGTCAGATCCATGCAAATATTTCCGATGACGGGCGCCGGTTTTCCCCCTATAAAAAGTTTTCCGCGTCCGTTGCCAAGCCGGCGGTTAAGGCCGTCGGCATAACCAACCGGGATGATGGCAATCACAGTGTCATGTTCAGCAACCCCCTTCCGGTTGTACCCGATGGTTTCCCCGGCAGGAATATGCTTGATCTGGGTGATCACCGATTTCAATGTACTCACATTACGCAACATAGCCTGTTCCTGAAGGTTGCTGCCCACACCATATAAGCCAATACCCAGGCGGACCATATCGAACTGCGCCTCCGGAAACCGGCTGATACCGGCCGAATTCAGCACATGCAGCAACACCGGATAATCCAAAACCCGCGTGATCCTGCTGCTCATCTCTTTAAACCTGCCGATCTGGCCCTGGGTGAACTCATCTTCAACGGGGTCCTCGCTGGCGGCAAGGTGAGTGAATACTGACAGGACATGAAGATCGGGATTCAATTTCAGCCGTTCAACCAGGGGTTCAAGCTCTTGTTCAACGAACCCGAGGCGGTGCATCCCGGTATCGAGCTTGATATGGATGCGCACTTTCTGCTGGATGGAGGTCTGATTCCGCGCAATGGCATCTTCCAGCAAATTCAGAATATGAATGTTGTAAATCTCCGGCTCGAGATTGTATTTCAGTAGGGTGTCAAGGCTCTGTTCCTCCGGGCTCATCACCATGATTGGCAGATGAATGCCGGCCTTGCGCAACTCAACACCTTCGTCGGCATAGGCCACGGCAAGATAGTCAACATGATGGAACTGAAGCACATTCGCGATCTCATAGCTGCCGCTGCCATATGAAAATGCCTTGACCATGGCCATGGTTTTGGTTCCCGGCTTCAGCCCCGACCTGAAATGATTCAGGTTGTGAATCAGTGCATCCAGGTTGATCTCCATCACGGTTTCATGCGCCTTTTGCTGAAGCACCTGCCCTATTTTCTCAAACTCAAAGGACCGGGCACCTTTCAGCAGGATCGTCTCATTCTGAAATGAAGAAACCGGGAAGTGAAGGAGAAATTCGTCGGTCGTCAGGAAAAAATCCTTCTGCATGGTAAATTTATCGGCATTCCTCACCAGGTCAGGGCCGATGCCGACGATGCGATGGATGTTCCGCGACACCAGCATCAGCGCTATTTCGCGGTATAACTCACCGGGGTCTCTGCCTGTTTGCTGGATATCGGAGAGGATGATGGTCTTTTTTTCCTGCTGGTGCTGCTGGTTCAGAAAATCGAGAGCGATGCTGAGTGAATTGATATCTGAATTATAGCTGTCGTTGATGAGGGAGCAGTGATTGATGGCCTCTTTCAGTTCGAGGCGCAGGGCGATGGGGGCCAGGGTTGCGTAAGCTGAAGAATGAGCAATGAGCAAAGAGGAATGAGCAACAGCCGGGGATGAGAAGTGGAGTACCAACTCTGTGGCGAGGCAATGGATGGCATTTTCGATGGAAGCTTCGTCGGTGAACGGGATGATAACGGATATGGATTCACCCTGGTAATCAGCCTGTATGCGGGTTTGCCCGTTTTCTTTGGAAATACCGGAGATTCTCAGGTCGGCATCCTGGTTCCTGCTCCAGGTAAAGGTTTTCAGGTTTCTGTAAGCCATATCTGAATCCAGGCACTCCGTGATCAGGGTGTAATCGGAGCAGTATACCAATGTTTGGGTATGCACGAACAGTTTGAGCTTTTCTTCAATTTTCTGACGCTGGCTGATAAAATATTCATCGTGGGAATGCCCGATGTTCGTGAATATGCCGATGGTCGGATGGATGATGGGTTCCAGGAGTTCCATTTCACCCGGCCGGGAGATTCCGGCTTCAAAAACGCCAAGCTCATGGCCGGGGGTCATCTTCCATACGGAGAGGGGAACGCCGATTTGCGAATTATAGCTTTTCGGGCTTCGGATGATACGAAACTCACTGCTTAAAATCTGAAAGAGCCACTCCTTGACAACTGTTTTTCCATTGCTTCCGGTGATCCCGATAACAGGAATGCCGAAGAGGCTGCGATGGTATGCGCCCAGCTGCTGCAATGCCAAACGCGTATCCGGTACATGGATGAAGGTCGAATTTCGATATTCATTATTCAATATTCGATATTCAATATTCAATTCCTCTTTTTCAGGCAGTGCCGAAACCAGAAAGCACCGTACTCCCTTCTCATAAAGTTCACGGATATACTTATGCCCGTCGTTTCGCTCGGAAACCAGGGCGACAAAGAGACAATGTTCGTGATGGATCAGCAGGCGGGAATCGATCAGCAGATCGTGGATTACAGGATCTCCGCTACCAACGGCATGAACGGTTCCGCGACAGATGGAAGCTATTTTAGATACCGTGCAGGCCGGTACTGTCATGAACGGTTATTTTCGTTTTGTCCGCCGGCAGGTCTCAGTTGGTTTTCGTGGAGTTCGTCATATTCAAGCCGGTGCATGAAGATATCAGCGGCTAAATACAGTGCATTCCGGAATGCTTCGGGTGATGCTTCATTTTTCCCGGCGAGGTCATACGCCGTACCATGAGCAGGCGAAGTGCGGATGACCGGCAGGCCGGCTGTAAAATTCACCCCTTCGTCGAACGACATCAACTTGAACGGGACCATGCCCTGGTCGTGATACATGGCAAGGATTCCGTCGAAATTTTTAAAACTTGTGGCACCAAAAAATCCATCTGCCGGATAGGGGCCAAAAGCAAGGATGTTCTGGTTATACGCCTTTTCAATGGCCGGCTGGATAATAGTTTTTTCCTCATTGCCAATCAATCCTTCATCACTGGCATGCGGATTCAGCGCGAGAATTGCTATCCGTGGTTTTACAATGCCAAAATCGCGCAAAAGTGACTGGTTCATCACCTGGATCTTGTTCAGGATCAACTCCGTTGTAAGCGCCTCTTTCACTTTGCCCAAAGGAATATGCCCGGTCACAACACCAATGCGCAACACATTGTTAACCATGAGCATAAGTGGATTGTCAGCGTTGAACTTTTGTGCAAAATATTCCGTATGCCCCGCAAAGGCAAACCCCGGTGCCTGAATATTCTTTTTATTAATCGGAGCAGTGACAATTACATCAATGTTGTTCTTCATCAGATCGTCACAGGCAGCTTCAAGGGAAAGCAGCGCCAGTTCCCCGGCAATCGCGGTTGATTTTCCAAGGTCGATCTTAACCTCCTCATCATGGATGTTGATGATGTTCGGCCTGTGAGGGTGAGCCTGATCGGCTTTTTTTACCAGGTTAAAATTAAACTCATTGATATTCAAAGACTTTCTATGATATGATGCAACCTTTGACGAACCATAAACCACCGTGGTATATAATTCCATCAACCGCTGATCCTGCAAGGTCTTGATGATAATCTCATAGCTGATGCCATTCATGTCGCCATGCGTGATGCCGATGCGGACACGTCGTTCTTTTTTAACAGTTTGTTCCATTATGTCAGGATTGGGGTGCAAAGGTATTTAAAAAATCAAACAACAACCGCACCCCGAACCCTGTTCCACCCTGTCCGCGGTATGCATCGCGTTTTTCAATGAACGCCGGACCGGCAATGTCGAGATGGATGTATGGATAGCTGGTAAATTTCTCAAGGAATTTCCCTGCCGTGATCATTCCGGCTTCGGCAGGGCCCAGGTTTTTCAGGTCGGCGAGGTCGGACTTGATCTGTTCCCCGTATTCATCCCACATCGGAAATTCCGCCAGCCTTTCATAGACTTCGTTCCCCGACAATTTCAACTTTTCAAGCTGCCCTGCGGCATTGGATTGCATGGCCACCGCACCAAATTTGCCGATCGCGCGAACTGCTGCTCCTGTAAGGGTAGCAAGGTCAATCACCAGCTCCGGGTCATATTTTTTTGCATAACTCAGTGCATCTGCCAGGATGAGACGTCCTTCGGCATCGGTATTCAGCACTTCAACGGTCATGCCGTTGTGCATCGTGATGATGTCGCCCGACACCAGTGCCTGCTCACCGGGCCTGTTGTCGGTGGCAGGCATGAGACCCACCACATACACCGGAAGTTTTGCCTTTGCCACGGCGGAAACAACAGCAGCCACAGCTGCAGCGCCCGACATGTCATCTTTCATGTTCAGCATTGAATCGCCTGGTTTCAGGTTCATGCCCCCGGTATCATAGACCACACCCTTTCCGACAAAAACAAAAGGTTTCTTATTTCCAGCATTTGCAGGGTTCCATTCCATCACGGTAAAAGTGGGTGGCTCATGGCTGCCTTTGTTGACACCAAGCAGTCCGCCCATTTTCAAAGCTGTTATCTTCTGCTTGTTGAGCACCTCCACGGCGGCGCCGGCATCTTTTGCCATCATTTCCGCCTCCTTTGAAAAAACAGTGGCCGTGAGATGTGAGTTGGGCTCATTGATGAGATCGCGGCAGGCGACAACAGCTTCGAGGAGGATGTTGAGGCGTGAAACACGGATCTCCTCCAATGCTTCGGAATATATTTCTATGTCCTGCAACGTGTTTTGATTCTCCTTATCTGTTTTATACTTCAGGAACTGGTAGGATCCGAGCGCCATCCCTTCGGCAAAGGCAAGGAGTTCATCGCCTTTCCCTTCGGCATCGAACAGGGACACCCTTGTTGCTTTCTGCGAATTCAGGAGTCCTGCGACCTTGTCGCCGGCCTTGCGGGATGCCTCCAACCGTTTCGACCGGTCTTTCTCCTCCTTGATAAAATAGACATATACCCAGAAAGAGAGCCGGTTGAAAGAGACAACTTCCTGCTTAAGCGTTTCAACCTGATTTTTCAGGTAGGTTTTCTCTGCCGCGCTGAAAATGCCGGCCGGTAATTTGGAGAATTTCGAAAGGATCACAACCAGGTGGCCGAGCTCCTGTTCTTTGTTGGTGAGGGTTATCGATGGGATCATGATTTTGAGTAATTTTGAACCGGAATACGAATACAAAATTAGTAAAATTCGGGAGGCCGGATTGTTTAAATCCCAGCCGGCCCCTGTCCACTATGAAAACAGAAAACCTCATATATAAAGCCCTTCATTCCGAGTTCCTTACGATAGAGGAAGGTAAGTTTCTTTTTGAATCACTCTCGCTGGCCGATCTGATGCTGTTGGGCAATGAGTTGCGAAAAAAACTTCATCCTGAAGGCAACGTAACCTGGATCATCGACCGCAATGTGAACATCACCAATGTGTGTATCTCCGGGTGTAAATTCTGCAATTTTTACCGCACAGGCAGCGCCAGTGATGCCTATATCACAACCATCCCCGAATACTGCAGCAAGATTGAGGAGATGAAGCGGCTTGGCGGCAACCAGCTATTACTGCAGGGGGGGCTGCATCCCAAGCTGAGCATCGATTTTTACGAGAAGCTCTTTGCTGATCTGAAAAGCCACTATCCCGATGTTCGTTTGCATGCCCTCGGTCCGCCTGAAATTGCGTGGCTGGCAAAAAAGGACAAACTTCCTTTCAAAACCGTCCTGGAACGTCTTGTTGCCGCGGGTCTCGACAGTTTGCCGGGTGCCGGGGCCGAGATCCTGGCCGACCGGGTGCGCAAAGTGCTCTCGCCGGTAAAGTGCACCAAACAGGAGTGGCTGGATGTGATGCGGGCGGCCCATCAGCTGAACCTCACCACCTCGGCGACCATGATGTTCGGGCATATCGAAACGCTGGAAGAGCGGCTGGAGCACCTGGTCGCACTCAGAACGGTACAGTCGGAGAAACCTGAAGGGAACAAAGGATTCCTGAATTTCGTTCCCTGGCCGTTCCAGGATGACCGGACTGTTTTGAAAGAAAAATCGGGCGTCTTCAATAAAGTAACCCCGGAAGAGTACATCCGGATGATCGCCATCAGCCGGATCATGCTGCCCAACATTGCAAACATCCAGGCCTCCTGGCTCACGGTCGGAAAAGAGACGGCGCAGCTCTGTCTTCATGCCGGTGCCAACGACTTCGGAAGCATCATGATTGAAGAAAACGTTGTAAGTGTAGCCGGCGCCACCCATAAATTTGATGCAGCAGGGATCCAGCTTGCAATCATGCAGGCGGGTTTCGAACCACGGCGACGGGATCAGGATTTTGTGTTGCAGTAGGGTGTTTCCGGCGAAAATGTTTGTTATTTCACGAAGGTAAAAGAAGGTTTAAAAAGCTACACGAAGAAAAACCCACCCTTTGAGGTGACAATCGTTAAAAATGGGCTAAAAGGTTTGTGTTGTAACCTTCGTGAATCTTCGTTTAACCTCGGTGTATCTTCGTGAAAGAAATTGGCCGTATTTTGAAAACTACTCAACAATCATCTTCCCCCCATAGCTTTTACTTCCGTTTGAAAGCCTGATAGCGTATGTTCCCGAAGGCTGACCATAAATATTAATTCCCGGATTCTCATCGCTGATGGATAGTGACTGCTTCCCGATCAGTTTTCCCTTCATGTCAAAGATGGACAGTTCAAGCTGTTTTTCATTCGCGAAATCGGTTGGGATTTTTACCCGGAATGAACCTTTATTGGGGTTGGCATAGATGACCAGGAAGTAATCGGTTGCCTGTTTTATCTCTTCCGTGCCGGTCATAAGGTCGTGTTTGGCAAAGACAATGTCTTCAAAACCCCTTGTATGAAAAGTATTTCCACCGATTGTCATCGAGCCGGTATTCGAAGGCTCGGGGGAGAATATGCCCGTAACATATACCCCGGTTTCATCAGCGGCAACACTCGTTCCGTGACCACCACCGACATGGTCTACTCCCAAACATTCTCCTGAATCTGTAAAATGAGCCACAAACATATCGGGGGCAGCATCGGCAGTGATGGTATAGTTTCCAAAATTTGCTGTGCCAGAGAAACTACTAGTAATATAATAGGTTCCATCATTCTGAACGGAGAGACCTCTTCCATTTGGTCCCCTGTAAGTTGATCCACAAAGCAGATGATTGTAACCAAGCAAACTCCCCTCTTTATTATACTTCATAATAAGACTACTTTTTCCCTGGCTTATTAAAGTATCATTCCCAAGATATGTTGTAACCTCAGTTGGCCTGAAAATATAGAAATCCCCTTGATTATTCACTCCACATGCATCATATTCAAAGTCACCATAAGGATATGAATCTAATACTAACCATTTTGCATGAGCTGTACTATCCAGGCAAATAATTCCCAAGGGAAAATTATCCGCAGGAATTTGTCGGACTATTGTATCAATTATCAAGGTGGTTCCACCACCATTTATGTACCCTAATGCGTAAAGATCATTGTTCTGAAAGACTAAACGGGCGAAGGAGAAATAGCTATTACTAGGTGGGGTAATTGTTTTAACCCATTGACACCATCCCTCAGGGTTGAATTTAGCGATAAAAGTTCCTGGATCCGCATGACATGTATCAATGAGCGTGCACCCTGCGGGTATTGTTCCTGACATATATAAGTTCCCGTATTGGTCGCATGTTAGAGCAAACATTTCTGCACACCCACCAATATTTTTAGACCAAATGCAATTGCCATTAAGATCCATTTTATATAAAAAAAATGTCTGAGATGAACCTGTCAACCCGCATCCCTGTAGATTAACCGAATTATGATACATCCCTGCAATAAAAAAAGATTCTGAAATAGAATCAAATGTTATTGAATAAATTTTTGATGAACTGTTTGGTGCAAAATTGTGCACCCAGCTTAAGGTGCCATTTTCACTATACTTCGCAATAAAACTGGAATTATTGCCATATAATGTATCATTCTCAAATATACAGTTCAATCCGTACCAGGGTGGAGCTATATTCCTGGCATAATCACCTTTAATAAATACATTATGCTGGCTGTCGACATGAAAGATTTGCGCATTATCCATTCCTGTTCCTCCGACCTGTTTTGACCACTGCCACGACTGGGCATGCAAAATTAGAGGCAATAAAAATGCGATTATGATCGAGATTTTTTTCATGATTCAACTATTTAAATGACAATAAATTTAAAAGTATTTAATTTTGAATTGGACCTGATGTTTAAAAAATAAACACCTGGAGAGGGATTGGGTATTTGAATCTGAAGTTGGTTTCCTGTAAAAATTCGTTCCATTAAAACACTTCCAAAGGTGTTTGTAATTGTTAATGAATGAACTACAACTTGGTCCCCAGGGGAACTATTAAGAATAAAAGTAAAATTACCATGGTTAGGGTTGGGGAAAATAGTTGAATTTTCTTTATCGTTGTAAAAGTTAACAGTGATTTCATTTCCCTTTTGTATATTTCTTTTTTCAATATCGACAGCACATATATTTTTTTTACCAGATGAAAAATTTAGATCATCACAATCAATTGGGACAGGGACATTGAAAATATTCACTTCACTTCCTTTAATTGCCCAAAATCCATTTTTTAACGTTACTTCGTTAGTCGCCTTTATTTCAGAATTACCTCCGGTTGAGATAGAATCACCATCAACTAATACTGTTGTTGCGGTAAGTGTAGAATAGCCTTTGAAATCTCTAACTTGACCAATCGGAATATTAATATCCTTAATTTCCACATCAATTTTTGATTGTAACGTATTAAGGTGGTAGACATCGTCCTTTTTAAGTACTGGATACCAATGACATATATATTGTGTTTCATCAGATTCATTTGCACCATATGCTAGAATTGTAAAATATTGAATTACACTATCCAGTTCCGGATGTGGAATTCCTTGAAATACATTTCCAGTACTATTAGGTAAATAGTCATTGGCACTTAATTTAAATTCACCTTTACTGTCTGTAAAGGTACGATACATATATAAAGTATGTAAATCCTCGGGTTTTAAGGTATCATTATACTCATCAGGATCGTCACCAACCCATGATCCACCACAAACAATTGCTCCAACTACCGGCTGTTCAAGTTGATCTCTAACAATTCCAGTAATCGAACCGTAATACAATTTATCTGGAAACTGAGGATCGTTAACTTCAGCATTATTTTCAATTGGATGATTAAATGGATTATAATAAGGATCTGCCATATTCATGATTGGAGAAAGGGGGCCATAATCTGGCGGAGAAATCGCAGGGGGATTTGTTTTGTATTCGATAAATTTTTGAGCGGCCAACTTTCTAAGGCCTTCATACCCCGTAACGCTATCAGGGTCACCAAACCGTAATAGGCCTAAATAACACTCCTTCACATCATTTAGGTAGTTATTTGGTTTTGGAGAAGGAATGGAATCTTCATTCAATTCAGCCCAATGAAGATTTTGAAACAGCCACCATTGAAATCCTGATGCTTTGGAGTTTTTTACCAACGAAAACATTTCCTCGACAAAATCTCTACCATCCTCTTCATCCCCATATACAGCATATGGATATTTCATATAGTGATTGTTGTGGATATTTTCTCCGGGGAAGCTGGTTTCTCCAAAAATGTATGGTTTAATAAATTTCTGATCGTAGAGATACAATAAATCTTTGAAGCGCTTAAAAGTATGCGATAAAAAATCAGGATCATTTCCATTCGGGGAGCTACTTGTTTTCCACTCAAACGTCCTGACATCCGGATAAAGGTGAATATTTGTAAAATCGACATTGAGGCAGGTTGGGTCCCATAATCCGGGGTCATTTAATTCGGTGCCACCAAGGGTAGTCAAATGATCAGGATCATTAATTTTCATGGTAGAATCCCATTTATTCGCAATTTGGCAAATTTGGGGTTTGGTGTGATTAGGCCAGGTTGGATAAGGAGGGTAAAACTTTTCCGAACTGGATGGCTCACCATAAAATTCATAGCAAAAAAGATTGTGCAAGGAATATCCGTGAATATAATTGGCCATTGCACCAAGATAGTTCGTGTAATCGTTTATATTTTGATCTGAATAAATTACCCATCCCCCACCACAACCAATCCAAAGTTTTAGTCCTACAGAATCTGCTAATTTTGCTAGTTCAATATATTTATCAAAAAAGAATTTGGTGTTAGGGTCAGAAACTGGATCATATGGAGGGTAAACGTGTACTTTCAGTGGGATATTCAGTGAGTCATACCAAAGCATGTCAAATTTGTTTAATTTAAAATAGAATCCGTCAGTTGTATAAAGGGTGTCTTTCTCCATATTGAGGACCAATCGGACAACATTAAACCCTAAGTTTTTAATCTCTTGGAAATCAGTATAAATCCTGCCGATTCCATGTTCAATTGACGGAATATCATAACCAGGACTTGAACCAAATTTCATGTATGGCGCTAATTTTATAGAGTCAAAATTCTCAACTGGTTCTTGTAATTCGCCTTTGTAAACTAAGTCCACCCAATAATTCATCACCATCGGATAAAAATCTTCGCCATTCTCATCCTTGAACTGGCGACCGTCGAGCTTAATAAATTGCCCAAAGGAGCACACAAACATTGAATTGAAAAGAATAAAGGTAAGGAGTTTTACATACAATTTCATAATATTTTCCTCCTTTTATTTATGTGTCTGCTTTTCCATCAGGGCTTTTAATTCATCCACTTGTTTCTGCAGATCAAGAATGTATAGCGTTTGTTCCTCTACCTTCTTTACCAGGATGGTTTGCATGGCACCGAGTTCAATGCCGTTACTATCTTCAATTTCCTTTGCAGTGGGCATGTCAGGCAAATGTTTGTTTTGCTCAATGTATGTTCTTAACTCTTGAAGTGGCATCAATTTGTAATCTTCACTGAAGCAATAATCGGGGAAAGGACCAATTGTAACCTTAACTTCTCTTGCGGCGATGCCACCTTCAACGAAAAGTCGATATCCATTGGGAGGTTCGGGCGGCACCCTTCCAATGCCAACATAGGTTGCCATCAAACTGCCATTTACTTCGAGTTTGGCATTTGGCCATTCAGTACCGATTCCCGTCATGCCATTTTTCAGGTCTATGAAGAGATCCGTCTTCCCTATTCCCCCACTATCAAGGTGACTCCAAATAAAAAAGCAACTGCGGTTTTTATTAAAATTATGGCCAAGAGCAAATTGGGGTTCTGATTGTTTCTTAAAAATGATTTCACTGCCGGTAGAGTCCTCCGATACCTGATCAATTGAAATTCCACCCTGATCGTTGGAAGGGCATATTTCAAGCATTTGAGATGGATTTTCTGTTCCGATTCCGACATAATGTAGTTCCCTGTTTGACACAATATCACTGTTCTTAGTGACCAGCCATGGAACAACTCCACCATTCGGCGGATTTGTCCAATATGCATTTCCATATTGATCGCCGGTCAGGATTTTATTATCTCCTGCCCCTGTTATCATCTGGAAATTATCCGTTACAAGATTTGATTTAACCCTGATCCCTGAGATATTTATTGACAAGGATGTTACCGGATCAATGGGAGGATTCCCTGGATCGAAATTAAAATCAAGGTTACTTACATTTGGATCAAGTCCAATCACAGCTGCATTATTTAAACCAGTTTTTATAGTGACATAACCTGTTTTCACAGGGTCCTGGAAATAATTCAATAAGCCGGTAATGGTTGCACTGGTTTGGTAAATCCCATAATTTTTATTATCAACTGTTACAAAATGTTGAATTGTTCCAAATAATTGTGTGCCAAATGAATTGAAGATTTCGGTTTTAAAAAGTGGTGGACTTGAGAATCCATTGGAACGCACATGTATTCGTGCAGAAGGTAGCGTAGTGCCAATTCCCAATTTGCCGTTATCATCATAAAAATTTGATGGCACCCCTGGATACTTAAGAAGGGCTTGTCCGTTTATTATTTTGAACGAAGAAAGCAACAATATCGTAAAAGCAATGAACATCTTGACCGTGAAGAATTGAAGTGATTTCATAGATATTATTTTAGATGATGTGTGCTGATTTTCCTGATACTCTCCAAATTATTTCAGATAATTCTTGATTATCTGTTGACAATTATTTTTCCTGAAGTGAAGGAATCTCCAGTATGAATTATTGCGATATAAATACCAGTGGGAAACTTTGTAATATTAATTTTCATCAAGTGTTTACCGGCTGGAAAGAAGATAGGATTCATATTATATAGTGATTGTCCTATCGTATTGATTAGATTAATTTCGACTTTTTCCTCTTTAGGTAAATCGAATTCAAGAGTTGCAAATTCAGTTGCAGGGTTTGGAAAGATATTTATTTTCATTTTGTTATTACCTATTTCCGAACTGCCAACATAGTAGGTAAATGGTGAATCAAACATGGCTGCGCCATTCCCTCCAGCGCGTGTGCCAATCCATGCGTTTGAACCGGCTTGCCGTGCGAAATCCATAGCCAATTGCGGGCATGGGGAGGTAAGGTTGCCTTCATCATTGTAACCTGCAGAAATGCCAACCCAGGTATCGGGTTCGGTCATGTTATAATCATGGATGAAGTAAGGGAGTTTTTGTGCTGTCGAATCAAACCAGGTAACCATAAACGTGGAATCATAGGGATTGAAAGCAATGTCAGGTTGCTTAATGCTGTTTGGTGAAGCATTCAGTGAAAATTTCCTGAAGTTGGTAGAAGTCGTTGTCTTTTTATTGTAAAATCCGGCAATATTGAAATTCTGGCTTATTGGTTGATATTTCTCAAAAAGCACAACTTCGGTAAGGTTTGCGCTGTCATTGTCGGCGTTGTTGTTTTGACAGGAGATTACCGGGTTGCTGGCTTTGTTTGCAGTTGAAGCATCAAGGCTGTCAAGAAGAACCGGTAAAGTAAACGGGCTATTAAAATTTGGTTCCGAATGGGCTGTAAAGATATGCCCGGAAATGGAATTTGCATTATCCTGTTCCTCCCATGCTGCAAAATACCTGCCAGTGCTGCAAGAGGGACTTCTGCCATATGTTAATGCCACTCTGTGAAAATAATGAGATGACGCTGCTATATTATAATGTTTATTAAATGACAATCCACCATTACCAGAGGTACAGACAACAATTGAATCCTTATAAAAGCTTCCTTTAGAATAGGCAACAGCAAGGGAAAATGGATTCGAATTAGCTGCAGGGTAAATGTTATCACTCGCCAAGGCAAAATCTCTCACTAATCCTGAATCCTCCTGAAGAAGTATATCCTCACTCAAACCATTTTTATCATGTCGAACCACTGAAAGTACTTGATATGAGGAAACAGTATCAAAGATACAATAGCCCACAATTAACTTTAAATTTGCAGTATCAGTCCCGCAAGCCAGGATGTCTAATTTTGTGATTGCAACATGATTAAGACCCCAAGGTCCTTCTAATAACACTGACCAGTTTTCACCATTGTTCTTAGATCGAACTATGGCTATGGCATCTTGATGAGCAACAATGTCAAAATAAGAATAAACCCCATAAAGCCACCCATTAAAAGCAGAACATATTACGATATTCCGCTGATTTTGCAGAGGTTGATTGTTGATATAGGTATCCGTTCCAAATAAAATGGATTTGTTTTGCAACAGCGGCATGACCGGATCGCCGGTTGGCAGGGGTTGGGACTGTGTTTCCATGACAACGCAGAGAGCGAGTGTGAAAACTATGAATATGGTTCGAAGTTTCATTGCAAAAATTAAAGCGATGAGGAGTAGGATTTTTTTCATATTGAGCGGTTTTTAGAATGGACCAAAAATTTGAAACTGTAACCGCTCAAAGGTTCTGAAGGAAATGTCTGGGATGCAATATGATAATCGGAAGCAGAATTTTCCGATAATCGGAAAATTAAGGAAGGGGAAAAATAATAACGTTTTGAATATGAGGATGTGGAAAATAAAAAATGGCGTGCAATGTGCACGCCATCCTAAATTGAATTCAGGCGGATTTACCGGTTAGGGCCAAACCGGCGCATATATAGAATTACCATTTCACAGTTGGTTTTAACCTCAAACAGTTCTCTCATTGCCTGCAGTTTTTTTTCAACATTCGAAAGGGTCATCTTAAGATGTTTTGCAGCTATTTCAGCAGTTGTACAGCCTTCACACAACAGGTCAAGAATCAGAACCTGCTCTTTATCCGGATTGAATTGTTGAAACGATGTGTGTTTGCCGGATTTCGCTGAAACTGAAGCAACCTGCATGCGCAACAGTTGCTGGGGATAGATGGTTTCGCCGTGATGGACCCGGATGACGGTCTCCCTGATCTCCTGTTTTTCTGCTGTTTTCACGACCCAGGCTTTGATACCCATTTCAAAAGCCAGCTTCATCAAACCGATGCCTGTGTGACCCGAGTAAATGATGACCGGCTTGCCCGGGTAATGTCCGGTGAGTCGGCTGATGTTCATCAATGGATCTGCATCACCCAGGAAAAGGTCCAGGATGATCAAATCAAACTGGTCGGGATGGACGGTTGCAATGGCATGTTCGGCGCTTTCAGCATAGGCAGAAAGGCTTACAGCATCTCGTGTGGAACGGAAGATGTCACGCAACCCTCTGATCATAACCGGATGATCTTCAATATAGATAAGTTTTATCGGGGCTTCTTTCATGGCGCTAATTGATACCGGGAGTTAAAGGTAATGAAATAATCCATGAAAGTCCGTTGCCGGGTGAAGTTTCTGCTTGAGCCGTTCCTCCAAATATTTCAGCCCGGTCACGAATGCCAGACAGGCCAATACCATCGTTTGTCTGAATCAACGGATTAAAACCGGGGCCCTGATCCTGGTAGGCAATGACAAGTTTGTTCCTGACTGTTCCCAGGGAGACTTTAATCAGTGCATCTCCGGCATATTTGGCGGCATTCGTGAGCATCTCCTGTATGATACGGTAAACATTCCGAGACATGGCTTCTGAAAGGATTGGCAACTGGCCGGGAACTTCCATTTCGAGGTTGATCCCGGTTAGGTTTACCATATCGATGGAAAGTTCAACAAGATTATCCCGGAGATTTGATTTCCTGAAATCGAGTTTGTTCATGCGATGCGAAATTGTCCGGATACTGGCAAGCAACTCTTCGAGCCTTTTCCTGGTTTCGTGTTCCACTGCAGAATGCCCGGGGTTGATGTTTTTAACATGGCCAGAAAGCCGTTGCATCAAACTGGAAATAACATCATGAAGTTCTCGTCCAAGGATGGCTGTCTGGTGCTCTTCAAAATCAATAATACGATTGTTCAACTCAATTTCCCTGGTTTTGAATTTTATTTTCCTGCGCTGGTTTCGCAACAGCAGCACCATGATTATGACCGTTGCAATCAGCACGATGGCCGATCCGGCCAGGTATTGTTGCCTGACAATGAATTTATGAAGGGTCAGCGCTGCATTGCTTTTTTCCAGTGCCTCCTCCCTGTTTTTCGTATCCATGATGGCAGCGAGCAAGCGAACCTGGTCAACCGATCTTTTATCATCTGCAACAACTTTCTCATACAGGGCAGTCTTCAGATTTTCTGCGGCTTTTTTGAAATTCCCCTGATGGATCAAAATATCGGCGTAGGTGTCGTGCAATGTTGCAAGCCAGTCGCTGTTCTTATCCACGGTGGCCAAAGGAATCGCATAATTTACAATGCAGGATTCAGCAGAGTCTGCATTGCCAATTTCAAGCAAGCTGTAAACCATGTTGTTAAGAGCACCGAGCTGGGGCAATATCAGATGGCTTTTTCTTCCAACCTCCACCGCTTGCGCATACCATTTCAGCGCTTTGAAAGGATCCGGTTCTGCGAGACCGGCGTTGACGGAAAACTGGGCGATCTCTTCTTCACTGAACCTTGTTTTTTTCAGAAGCTGAATGGCCTGATTCAGATTCTTTATCACTTCTTTACTACTTCTGCAGAATTGTGCCAGATTTCCATCGGCAACTCCCATCACCATATAGTCGCTGTGCATCGAACCAATTTTGAAGGCGGTCTGATACATTTTCAAGGATGAGGCAGAATCATTTGCTTCAATGCAGATGTTGCCCAAGGCATTGTAGATTTGTCCGAGCATTGAAAACTGGTCTTTTTTTTCTGCTATTGTCTTTGCTGAATCAAGCAACGTCATGGCAGCTTTAATCTCGCCTGCATCCTGATACAATAGGGCGATGGAATAAAGAATGTTTGGTACATCATCCTGACATTTATTTTGCTTTGACAGTAACAATGCCCGGTTGAGCATGAAATAGGCACTGTCCTTATTGTCGGACCCTATAACAAGTGACATGAGGTAGAGTGACCTGATAATGTTTTTTACGTCACCGATACGGTTGGAAAGATGGTATCCTTCAAGGGCATACAAACGTGCGCTGTCAATATTTGAAATCCGGTTGGCAATAACCATTGAATCCAATTTGGCAAATCGTTGGGAATCAATGTTCCTTGGATTTGGATTTACAGTTTGTCCGGAAACATCCCCGGTCAGGTTGTAGAAACAGATAATCGCTAATCCTGTTATGGCTAAAATTTTCAGCATCATTGTATGAATTACAGAAGGATCATGAAATTTCATGACCCGCGAGGCTCACCCACAAAAATAGTGTTTTTAGCCGAACCCAAAAACGATTCGTGTGTTCCTGCGGAACTTATCACAATTTGTGATAAGTAGTTAACCCGGAAAATCAAAGGCCAGCCAGCCTTTTAAAACGCTCGACAACATTGCCACCCCAAGTTCAGTGAAGGCCATTGGATCTGCACCACCGCAGTAACTCTTTGATGGTATCACATTTTGTGACACCATCTCATCAACCTCCCGGGATGAAAGAAGAAACATGAAATCGTCAGGAAAGCGTTCCATGTTTCTTCTTACCTGTTGCTTTAGTACACGGGTTTCGACACTGTATAAAGTTGCGAGGTCAAAATCAAGCATGACTTTCTTACCCCTTATAAGAAAGATACGCTGAACCAGTAACTCCTCTGAAATTGAAAGTTTGTTTTTCATAATTCCTTTTCTGCTTAATCAGGAAAACAGGAAAAGGTTATCTGTAGAGACAAAAAATATTCCCGGTCTTTGCGGTCCTCTGCGTAAAACTCTGCGGCCCTCTGCGGTTAAAAAAACAATTGCACCAGCAATAATTTGACAATCATTGCCCCTACGGCCTTTACTTCCAATCGAAAGCCTTACCGGGCAGGGAAGTGGGTCATTTAATAAGCCTTCTGTATTCCGAAAAGTACCTCCGCCCCATCTCCCGCTGGCCGGCTGCGTCGAAATGAATGGAAACAAAATCATTGTCGGGCTTTACGATCACCTCGGGCTTCGTGGGATCTGCAAAGCCTGTATATTCAACTCTCCTTACCGTGTTTGCAATAATCGTGTTCAGCCGGATTCGGCTGTTGTCCTGGCTCGTCCAGTAGGGAACCAATCCTCCCAGGATAAATGGCACTTTGTTATTTTCACCCCGGAGGTCCTTTCTCATTTTCACGATCATCGTGTCAAGCCGTTTCTGGAAATCAGGATTTTCAATATCGTTCTCCCCCTGGTGCCATAGGATTGCAACCAGTTTGCTGTTGCAATTGTCAAGGACAAAATTTGTGCGTGCCACGGCATCCTGGTACAACGTATCGCCGGGATTCCAGTAATTATTCAAGAACCCGGTGGATCCCATGCCTGCAGGGATGATCAGGACTTTCCTGCCCTTCTCCAGAAATTCCTTCTCATATTCTTTGGCAAAGGTCAGTGCAAAACCGATACAGCCGGGCAAGCTTGAAATGTGCTCCAGCGGCTCGGTGGCCGGTATTATTTTATAGTCATTCCAACCGAAACGGCCAAGTTGTTTAATGTTGTTCGACGGCTTATCCAGCTTACGGTCCAGCCCGATTCCCTGGTGGGTGTTCGACTGCCCGATGACCAGGATGATGTCATATTCACCGACCAGTTCTGATCCTGTTTTTTCAATCTTGTTTTTTTCCGGAAACAACAGGTAAATCAGCAGGAAACCTGCCAGCAACAAAGTGAGGATCAAATATTTAAACTTCATAAAGCCGTGTTACCAGTTTTGGAAAAGAACCTTATCCGGGTTTGCTTTAAACGCTTCCACAGTGATCACCTTTGCATATCCTCCATCAATAAAGGTTGCCAGGGTGCTGGTATGAACATCCTGCGCCTTCACCGTTTTATCACCGAATTTCAAATCCCGGGTGGCGCAGGCATCCTCCACGACCATACATTTAAAACCGTAGTCAAAGCCGGCACGCACCGCGGCTTCCAGGCACATCTGGGTTTGCATGCCGATGATGACCAGGCGGTGAACCCTGTTGTTTGTCAGGTATTTCAGCAAATCCGTTCCCTGGAAACTGTTGACTTCCGTTTTGGTGATCACCTTTTCATTCGCAAGGGGTTCCACATTCTTATGAATTTCAAAACCCTTTTTCGATTTGTGGCGGACATGGATGACCAGTTGCTTTTTTTCGCGATAGATGCGGAGGACCTCGCTGGCATTAACGCTTGCCGCTTCAGCATTTACAAGGCCGGGGCCGTTGTCGCCCGGGAAATAGAAGTTCTGAATATCTACGATCAGCAGGGCGGTTTTGAGGGTGTCGGTTTGCTGGGCGAATGCAAGATTCTGAAAAAGGAACAAGGTAAAAATGAAGCTCAATATTATTTTCATGCTGAAAGAGTTGAAAATGGATTCTGATTAATCTAACCGAAAGATGATGATTTACAGGAGACTAAATTAATGATATTATTACTTGTATCTCCAATCTTCTTATTTTTAAGTTGTAATTTTGCCTTTTGAATTTTAAATCAGCATGTACGAGAAAAAAGATAAAAAAACCAGTGAAGCCAAATCAAAGCTTACCTCCCTGGCAGAACTGGGTGAATTCGGCCTGATTGACAGGTTAACCAGGAATGTAAAACACTATCATCCGGATACATTGAAGGGCATCGGTGATGATGCGGCTGTGATCGGCTCCGGCGACAAAGTGATGCTCCTTTCAACCGACCTGCTTGTGGAAGGGATCCATTTCGACCTGACCTACATGCCATTCAAGCACCTTGGCTACAAGGCCGCCGTGGTGAACATCTCCGACATTGCCGCCATGAACGGCATTCCCAAACAGATGACCGTCTCGCTGGCAGTATCAAGCCGGTTTTCGGCGGAGGCCCTCGATGAGCTTTATGCAGGTGTTGTGATGGCCTGTGACAAATACAAAGTTGACCTTGTAGGCGGCGATACCAGCTCGAATGTAAAGGGCATGATGATCTCCGTTACCATCATCGGCGAGGCAAACAAAGAGGAGGTGACCTATCGCAGCGGGGCAAAATCGGGTGACCTGCTCTGCGTTACCGGCGACCTCGGAAGCGCCTACATCGGGCTCCTCATCCTCGAACGGGAGAAGTCGGTGTTCCAGGTTGACCCGAACATGCAGCCGGAACTCACCGGTTTCGATTACCAGATCGGGCGCCAGCTCAGGCCTGAAGCCAGGACAGACATCAGGAACCTGCTCCTTGGAATCGGCGTTAAACCAACTGCCATGATCGACATTTCCGACGGTCTGGCCTCTGAAATTCTTCATATCTGCAAGCAATCGGGCGTGGGATGCAAGCTTTTCGAAGCGAAAATCCCCATCGATGAAGATACCCGCGAACTTGCCAAAGAGTACAAGATCATCCCAAGTGTTGCAGCCCTGAGCGGCGGTGAAGATTACGAGCTCCTTTTCACCGTGAAACAGGAGGATTACGAAAAGTTAAAAGATATCTCCGGAATTTCCATTATCGGGCACATTACCTCCGCCTCAGAAGGAAAATTCATGATCACACCCGACGGGAAGTCAATCCCTATTCTTGCGCAGGGGTGGGATGGGATGAAGGAAGGGAGGTGAATATCGAATATTGAATATTGAATAACGAAGGTTGAACTGGGGGGGGTGAACTAGAATTTTCTCAAGACTGTTTCGACTGTTTCGAGCATTGAATCGCTGAAATCAAGGTGGGTGACAAAACGCACGGTTTGAGGGTCAAAGGGCAGGGCATGAATGTCGTGTTCCTTTAACCTGGCCAGGAAAGCTTTCGCTCCATCCTTTTCCCGCAGTTTGAAAATCACAATGTTGGATTCTACAGGTATCATTTCTTCAACAAACGGCAAGCCTGAGAGCAGATCGCCAAGATGCTTTGCCCGGTTGTTATCAACCTTCAGCCGGCCAATATTGTTGTTCAGAGCATAGATTCCCGCTGCGGCAAGGTACCCCGCCTGGCGCATGGCGCCGCCAAAGGCCTTCCGCACCCTCCTGGCACGTTTGATAAACGGCTTATCCCCGATCAGCAGGGAGCCAATGGGTGCGCCCAGCCCTTTTGAAAGACAAACGGATACAGAGTCGAATAACCGGGCGTACGCTTCAGGTTTCACGCCTGTTTCAACAATGGCGTTGAAGATTCGGGCCCCGTCGAGGTGCAGCTTCAGGTCATTCTTTCGGCATACATTCGAAATGGAAACAAGATCTTCGTATTTGTATATCGTGCCTCCGCCTTTATTCATCGTATTTTCAACCTCCACCAGGGAGGTCACAGGCCGGTGGATGTCGTCGGGGTTGATATGAGCTGCTATTTCCTCCGCTGAAATCTGTCCGCGGGCCCCTCCGAGCAGGCACACTGAAACCCCGGAGTTGCGCATCATGGCGCCGCCTTCGTAATAATAGACATGCGAATAGTGATGACAGATCACCTCATCCCCCGGCCTCGTGTGGACATTGATGGCGATCTGGTTGGTCATCGTTCCTGAAGGACAGAATAGGGCAGCTTCTTTGCCAAAAAGCATGGCAGCCTTTTCTTCCAGTTCATTCACGGTGGGATCATCCCCGAAAACATCATCGCCGACTTTTGCTGAGGTCATTGCTTCAAGCATCCCTGCCGAGGGACGGGTAACAGTATCACTTCTTAAATCAATCATGGATCAGGGGTTTCTTGAAACAGCAGAATTTTTGCCAAAGGTCTGAAAATTTAATCAGCACTTCCGTGAAAAATAATCAGGCCGTAACAATATGCCGGGATTCACTTAAATGAACTCTGACCTGCCATAAGGCTGAACAGTTTTTACTACTTTTGTCAAAAAAACTATGACAAAATTCATATTTACACTGCCAGTTCTCTTGTTTCTTTCCATTGGGCTGTTTGCTCAAATTCCTGTCACACCTGCCGATACAATTCATAAAACAGGGACCCCAACCAGTGACACCGCTGGCAAAAAGGTGCCTGTCACCACGAAAGTACAGGAACAACCTGTGCCAGCTCGTGTACATAAAGATACAAGACCGTTGAAGGACCGGATTGATTTCGATCTTGGCACCAGCTTCTGGATCAACCCCAGCCAGGTTTTCGGAGAGCTCTCGCTGCTGGTATCATATCGGTTCCCGAAAATCCTGAGTATCGGTGCAGGCCCTACCTATATCATCAATTACCAACGGGATGCCGATAAGAACCTTAACGGACTGGGTGGCAAGATCTTTGCCCGGGCCCAACTCCTGAAGTTTTTCTACCTGTGGACAGAATATCAGGGTATTAACAGCCAGTATGTCAGCGACTGGAGCACCCTGACCATCGACAATGAATATGTTGATTCCTGGTTCCTGGGTGCAGGGCTCAACATAAGGCTGGGAAGGCGTTTCGGCATCAACATGGCGGTGCTGTATGATGTTCTTCACGGATCGTCTTCTCCGTATTATAGTGCGACGACATATCGGCTGGGATTTTCATTTTAAGCATTAAATAAAAATTTCTCGCTGATTTTCGCAGAAAAGGGCGCTGATTTTCGCAGATAAAAAAATCGTTTATGAAGATAGTTATATCGTTTTTCATTGTTGTTCTTTTTGTAAGTCAGCAGCCATTGGATGCTCAGAATAACAATGACAGTCTAAAAATCCTGTTGAACCAGGTTCTCGACAAGTGGCACCATGATGCTGCAACATTCAACCATGAGGTATATATAGGCGCCATGACTGACAATGGCGTCTTCATAGGTACCGATGCCACTGAAAACTGGACCAGAGCTGAATTCAGTACCTGGAGCAAACCGTACTTTGACAAAAAAACGACATGGGATTTTAAACCTTTCAACAGGCATTTATTTGTTGGTGAAAATGTTGCAACTGCGTGGTTTGACGAGTTGCTCGACACACAGATGGGAGTCTGTCGTGGTTCAGGCGTACTTCAGAAAGTAAATAGCAGGTGGAAGATTGCGCAGTACGTACTTTCAGCCACGATACCCAATGACATCATTAAAAATGTTACACTGATGAAATCGGGCTCCGACTCTGTCCTGCTCCTGAAAAGTGTTTTCGACCGGTACAACATGTCCGGCACCACCATCATCAGCCAAAAGGATGATGACAGGTGTTTTGGTTACAATGCTGCACTCTGGGACAGCGGATACCTGCCGGCATCCACATTTAAAATCGCCAACATGCTCATCGGGCTGGAGACCGGCGTCATTGACACAGGGTATATCTTTCGGTGGAATGGAGAGAAACGCAGGCTCCCTCAATGGGAACAGGATCTTTCACTGCGTAAAGCCTTCCAGGTATCCTGTGTCCCCTGCTTCCAGGAGTTGGCCAGAAAGATTGGTTCGGATCGAATGATTTCATATCTTGGAAAAATAGGGTATCCCGGCATGGATGTTCATACTGACAACATCGACCTCTTCTGGCTCGAAGGAGGTTCAAGGATCACACCACGCCAGCAAATGCAATTTATCAGGAATCTCTATGAAGGAAGGCTCCGGTTGAAACCTTCTGTGATACAGGCAGTAAAGGAAATCATGATAAATGAAGTTAAAGATAATTATACCCTGAGCGGCAAAACCGGCTGGGCAATCCGGAACGGGTTAAATTACGGGTGGTTCGTGGGATATGTTGAAACCAAAGGCCGGGTTTATTACATCACAACCCTGGTTGAACCAAACGACCAGGAAAAGGTTGAAGATTTTACAGTAGCCAGGAAGCTGGTCACTCTTGGGGTGTTGCGATGCCTAAAATTGATTCCTGCAGAATAATCGACCAAATTTTCCATTTTGCAGTCATATTCTGCCATCCTGTCTAGAAGATTCAGGCACCTTCATGAAATCGTTAACTTTGCAAATCTCTTTTGCTCCGATGCTCCATGTTAAACTGGTTTGCTGTTATTATACTTCTTTTCTTTGTGATTCCATTATCCTTGTTTTCACAAATCAAAAATCCCGGGATGGTCTCAGGCCGGGTGATGGAACAACAAACCCGCACCCCGGTTGAGTATGCCAACATCGTGCTTCGTGATACGGTGAACCACAAGATGGTTACCGGCGTGGTGTCAGACAGCAACGGGTATTTCAGGATGAAAGATGTTCCGTTGGGTTCTTACTATCTTGAATACACCTTTATCGGCTATGAAAAGCAAAGGTCAAAGACATTCAGCATTACCCGGAAGCAACCTCAGTGCGAGTTAGGTGTTTTAGCGCTTTCATCATCCGCCACGACCATGGATGAAGTTACCATTACTGCCGAGAAATCGATGATGGTGAACAAAATTGACCGGAAGGTATTTAATGTTCAGAAAGATATCCAGGCCCAAACCGGCACCGTGAGCGATGTGCTGCAAACCATCCCGTCTGTTTCCGTGGACATGGACGGCAATGTCAGCCTCCGCGGATCGGGAAGCGTGACAGTCCTCATCAACGGAAGACCATCGGTAATGGCAGGCGCTGCCAATCTTGAACAAATGCCCGCAGCATTGATAGAGAAGATTGAAGTCATCACGAACCCGTCCGCCAAATATAAGCCAGACGGAACAGCCGGTATCATCAACATCATTCTGAAGAAGGAGCAAAAAACCGGGCTTAATGGCATTTTTGGCGCCAATGTCGGAAGCAACGACCGTTACAATACAAACCTTCAGCTCAATTTCAATACCGGGAAAGTCAATCTTTTCGGGAGCTATGGCTTCCGGCAGGATTACCGTCAGCGAACGAGCGTAAGTTCAACACAAACCATCGATACAGCGCAGAACACCTCAACTTATTACGATCAGAATACCAACGGCTTTGCAAAACCTAAATCACACCTCGGCCAGCTTGGCATCGACTGGTCGCCAACGAAAAAGGACGTCACAGGACTCTCCGGCACAGTCAATATCAGGAAAGTAGAACGTGATGATGTGACCGACAATGTTTACAAGGATTCAACCATGCAGCCCGGCGAGATATTCACCCGGTATCATGACGGGGAGGAGGACGAGTCAAGCCTGGGGTTGAAAACATATTATGAACACACCTTCAATGCCAAAGACGAGCATGTGCTGAAGGCTGACTTTGAATACCAGTCGGATGCGGAATCAGAGGATCATTACTATACCAACGATTATTCATTTCCCGACACTTACCCGGAAGAAAAAAACAGGGTTACCGGAAAAAACAGCCAGGGGAATCTGAACCTTTCAGTGAATTACACCCGTCCGCTTTGGGAAGATGCTGCCCTTGAAGCCGGTTATGAAGGCACCATGCAACTCACCGACCAGGTACAAAATGTATATGACTGGAACGGACAAACCTCCCAATGGGTCAGCGACACTGCGCAATATAACAGCTTTTACGCACGGCAGACAGTTCATGCATTTTACTCCACCGTAAGCTGGAGCTGGAAGAAGTTTAGTGTGATGGCCGGCCTGCGGGCGGAGGAAGCCTTGGTACACCTTGAATTCAGGACCCTTGACACCCTGACAAATACCAACTATTTTGCACTCTATCCGACAATTCACATGAGTCTTGCTTCCGGAAAAAACGAATGGCAGTTAAACTACAGCAAACGGGTAAACCGCCCGGATGGAGAGGATATGAATCCTGTCCCCGAATACCGCGACCCGCGTAACCTTTTTGTGGGGAACCCCGGGCTGAAGCCCGAGGATATTCACTCACTTGAATTTGGCTACGCCATAAAGCTGGATGCGGTGAACCTGATTCCAACACTTTTTTACCGGTATAAGGTAAACGGGTTCACGATGGTCACAACCCCGCTGAATGATACCGTGCTTATAACCACATTCGAAAACCTTGCGAAAGACCAATCGGCCGGACTCGACTTCAGCGGAACAGCACAAATTGCGAAGATCATCAACCTGAACTTCGGCCTTTCGGGTTACTACAGCCAGATCGATGCCTCCAACATCGGTTACAGCAGTGCGAAATCGACTTTTTCATGGAACGCCAAACTCAATGGTTCCATCAGCATCACCAAAACCACCCTGTTCCAGGTCAACGGCCAGTACCGCTCCGAAGTCCTCACTCCGCAGGGGTTCCGCAAACCAACCTGGGTTATAAACCTCGGGTTCAGGCAGGATTTCTGGAAGAAAAAACTTTCGCTGATCGCGACTGTTTCCGATCTCTTCGACTCACAATCCATGAAAACCAGCATCAACACGGCCACCATGATTCAGAATTCAACCCGCCGCCGCGATGCCCGGGTAATCTATGGCGGCATTATATTCAACTTCGGAACCAACGGAAAGAAAGCCAGGGAGGCGAAATTTGAGTTTGACAACGGAATGTAACCCTACTGATAGATTTTTTACCTTTGCCGGATAAATGATCTCTCCTTGTGGCGTTGAAAATCACGATTCCGGCATCCATTTCCCTGAAGACCTTCTGGATATTATTCACAGGACTTGTTATCCTGCGGTTCTTATTCCCACGGTTCGGAACCCATGATGTCACTGCTTTTCTATCGTATGACGTTGCCTCACACTACCTGTGGCTTCCGGCCTTTTTTATCCATGATGACCTTGGAATTCACAACTTTGGATGGGTGGAACAAATACTCAGGCATTACCAGCCGTTCATCGGCTACCGGCAAGCTTTCCTGCAAACCGGTACTCCCGACCAGGTCTTCACTTCATCGATGGGAACGGCAATGCTATTTTCCCCGTTCTTCATCACGGGTCATTTCTTTGCGCTGATCTCCGGGATGCCGGCTGACGGATTTTCATATCCTTACCAGGTTGCCATGGCTGTTGGCGGATTGTGCTGGAGCGCACTGGGATTGTGGCTTCTCCGTAAACTGCTGTTGTCGCACTTCTCTGAAAAAATTTCCGCAATTACCATGATCGTTATCGTGGCAGCCACAGGCTATGCAAATCTTGCTGCCTTTAACGGTGCAGCGCCTGAAAACCTGCTGTTTACGCTGTATGCCGCACTCCTTCTCTTATCTTCCGGGTGCCTCATCCGGCCGGGTTATGGTACAGCCATCGGTACCGGGTTGATTGCGGGGATTATCTTCCTCATCAGGCCGTTCGACATCGTTGTCATGATGCCCTGGATAGGGTATATGGCTGTAAGGTTATTCCGTAAACACACCCATCTCGCGGCATTCATGGTATTTATCTTTGTCAGCACAGCATTTTTGCAAATCATCTACTGGAAGATTTTCACGGGTCATCACTATTATAACACCGGCACTTTCCTTTCGGGGTCATCAAAGGAGTTTATTCCTTACATTGTATTGGGATCTGTCCTTCTCGGGTTTTTAATCCGGTACCTTGCCGGAAAAAAATCCTTTGTACAATATGCCCTGTTGTTTATTTGCTGTTGCTTCATTGGGATAAATCTTTGTTATTCGATTGGTTATCAGGTTAAACTCAACCAATACCCCCATGCACCGGCAGGCGCTTTTTTCAGCTACGATCGTGAAGCAAAAATTCCAGACACACTGCGGTTTGCTGCCCGGACGTATGTGAAGGAGGAAACAGAAGTAATGAACCATCCTGAATGGTTTAAAACGCAGCGAATCTATACCCTTCCCGCGTCAACTGTGAAGCTTAACGCAGGAAACCGGTTTTCGCCCGGGATCAGTGCAGCCTTGTCAAGCTTTTCAACAAAACCCTGGATCGGTCTGAAAGCCAGGGCCATGGTGTTCTATGCCGGCCCGGCCGCCGAAAATGGCGGGAGCCTGGTCATCACCCTCCTCCGGGATCAAAAAGCATTTAACTGGATGGGAGCGCCGGTCAATGGCCAAAAGATGAAATCCGGTCAATGGAATGAGGTCACACTCAATTACCTGATCCGTGATCCGCAGGAGAATGACCGGCTGCAGGCATACCTCTGGTATACCGGAAACAGGCAGATCCTCATTGGATCCTTGACCGTAACCTTGTTTGAAATTAACGAGAATGATGCTACCTGGCAAAACCTTCCAGGTTTGTTCTCAAAAAATCTCCTCCACTTAAATAACCCTGCCAATGCTGATTAGCAAAAACCTGGAAGGTTTAAAAAGGAATCAGCAACTCCTCTGGCAGGGTTCATGGGTCATCTATGCTCTTGCCCTTTTCTACTATCTTGCCTTCATCATCAGAACTGGTTTCCTGATCGGCGACACCACCTACTTCTCCCTGTTCGACGATGCCATGATCGCCATGCGCTATGCACGGAATATGGCCGATGGTTACGGATTGGTATGGAACCGGGGCGAGTACATCGAGGGTTATACCAACTTCCTGTGGACATTATGGATGGCGGTTATTCATCTTTTCCGGGTGCCCGAAAGCAAAACATCCCTGGTAGTTGCCATCTCAGGAGCAGCAATCCTGCTGACAAACATCAACCTCATCAGGAAGATAACGTCAGAATACACCGGCAACGCATCTGTCATACTGGCATCCATGGCTTTAAGTGCCTTTAATTATGCCCTGATCTACTGGACAATCCGGGGAATGGAAGTCGGGATCATCACATTGCTGCTGAGTTATGTCGTCCTGCTCTCACTAAAGCTTAACAAAAAGTTCTCCGGAAAGAAGTTCGCACTTCTTTTACTGATCCTTGGACTCATGCTCCTTACCCGAACCGATTGCATCCTCCTGTTCTTCATCATCGGGAGCTGGCTGAGTTTTAATGTGGAGAGAAGAAACCGGATTCGTGTCATTCTCCTTTTTGCCGGAACGCTGGTGCTTTTCATGGGCGGGCATACCCTTTTCCGCATTCTTTACTACCATGATCCGCTGCCCAACACCTTTTACCTGAAGGTGAGCGGAACACCCGTGACCGACCGGATCTTACGCGGACTCCTGGTCTATTTTAAATGGCTTGTCGCTTTTTTCATCCCGGTTCTGCTCATTCTGTTCCTTGGAGTTGTTACACAGCTTAAAAAATTGATTGATTCACGATATCTGCTGATTTTGTCGCCATTCTTAATGATGTCGGCCTATTCAGTCTATGTTGGCGGAGATGCCTGGGAATGGATGCCTTATGCGAACAGGTACATCACGATCACAATACCCTTACTGCTGGTGTTTACCGTAATCGTGCTTGAAAAACTTATCTCAGGTTTAAAACCCATTCGTTTGCTCCTGGTGCTCATGGGTTCATTCTGCATCCTCTGGTATGGCTACATGATGTTCCTTCTCCCTTCGGCAGGCAATACGATCTCCGGCTTTTACCCGACGGTAATATGGTTGTGGGCCGGACTCAGATACCCTGTCGGGGTGGTGGTTTTTCTCCTGGCCTCAATCATGATGATCTTTTACTTTAAAGCAGATCATGAAAGGAAAACACGCATCTATGCCCCCGGTGTGATGATAAGCACCCTGATTGTCGTATTCCTTTGCCTCGAAGGACTTTCCTACATCCACTGGTGCAAGTACAATGCACTTCATGTGATCGATGACCGCAAGATGGTGAGGACCGGCCTGAGTATTCAGAGTCTCACCACACCCGAAACCACGATTGCCGTAGTGTGGGGCGGCGCCATACCCTACTTTGCCCACCGGTACACGGTTGATCTGATGGGCAAGATGGACCGGACCATTGCGAAAAGCAACTCCCGCCTGAAGGAATTTTTCCCCGGCCACACCAAATGGAACTATGGGTTCAGCATCTATAAATACCATCCTGACATCGTGCTGCAGTTATTTTTCAAAACACCTTATGACGATCAGCGCATCGAAGCCCTTGGATACGATCATATCCGTGATGACCTCTTCATCCGCAACGGAAGTTTCGGAAAGATCCGTCTTCCATACACCCGGTCGAATCCCCAAAAACTCTTTGATCTAATTATTCAGAAATGAACATGAACTTCGCCCTGGTCCTGCCATTGGCAAATGAAGAAAACGACTTCCAGCCCTTTTTCGGGCACCTGGCCGCGGCGCTGAAGCCCTATCCCGATGCCAGGGCATACCTGGTGCTGGATGATGTCTCAAAAGACCGCACAATGGAACTTTGCCGCGAATTCACAGCACAAAATCCGCAATTCATCATCGTTTTTGAACCTGCGAACCGCAATGTCGTGGATGCGTATCTCCGGGGTTACCGGGAAGCATTGTTGCACGGGCACGACTACATTATCGAGATGGATGCAGGATATTCGCACGATCCGGCAGCAATTCCTCAATTCCTGGCGGCCTTTGAGCAGGGTTTCACCTGCGTTTTCGGAAGCAGGTTCATCGCCGGGGGCTCAATGGAGGATGCTTCGCTGAAACGCAGGTTCTTCTCCCGGGGCGGGACTTTGCTGGCAAACCTGCTCCTTGGAACCAGCCTGAAGGACATGACTTCAGGTTACCAGGGCTTTACGACAGAGATCGCGGCCAAATTCGCCTCCTATCCTCTTCGTTCAACGGCCCATTTTTATCAGACCGAATTGCGTTACCTGCTTCGGAATTATAAATACAGGGAAATCCCCATCCACTATAAAACACCTTCTCCCTCAGTCAGGGCGGGAGCTGTGATGAACTCACTGGAGACCCTGTGGTACTATTTTGTCAAACGGGCAACAGGTAATTCGATATCTTTGTGATCATGAACGCGAAAACCTCACTCGTCATTACCACTATCAATTCCCCAAACGAGGTTTTGAGAACTTATGCCAGCGAGTGTGCAGGCAGAAACATCCGTTTTATCGTTGCCGGAGATAAAAAATCACCACAGGATTTTTCCCTGGAAAATTGCGAATTTCTTTCTGTCGGAGATCAGATGGAGCTGGGATTCGGACTGGCTTCACTTCTCCCCGTGAACCACTATTCCCGGAAAAATCTCGGATATCTTCAGGCAATCCGGTCAGGTTCTTCGATTATCATGGAAACCGATGACGACAATGCCCCAAAAACAGGGTTTTTTGATTTGAAACCTGTTAGGCAAAGCGTTAAAACCTGTCACCGGGAAGGCTGGATGAATGTTTACCGCTATTTCAGCAACGAATTTCTCTGGCCGAGGGGTTATCCTTTACAGTTGATCCTCGATCCTGTTGCTCAGCCGGAACATTTTCCGGAAGAGTTGATTATCAGCCCGATCCACCAGGGCATGGCCGACGGGGCTCCTGATGTGGATGCCATTTTCAGGCTGACACGGCCGGAACACATCGAATTTTTAAATCAGCCCGACCTTGCACTTGGCAACAATGTATGGTGCCCGTTTAACAGCCAGAACACGGTTTGGGCACAAGAGGCATTCATGCTGATGTACCTGCCATCGACCTGCAGTTTCAGGATGACCGACATCTGGCGGAGTTTTATTGCACAGCGAATCGCATGGACTTGCGGGTGGAATATCCTGTTCACGAAGAGTACCGTAATCCAGGAACGAAATCCACATTCACTCATGAATGATTTCCGGGATGAAATTCCGGGATACCTCAACAACCTGAAGATTGCGGAAATACTTTCAGCCCTGCCGCTGCAACCCGGGGAACAACATATTGCCGTAAACCTGGTAACGTGCTACGAATCATTTATTTCCATGGGATTGATGGAGCCGGCTGAACTGGCAATGGTGAGGGCCTGGATTGCTGATGTAACCAATTCATAGATGGCAGGTTCTTTAAACAAATATTTCTCCCAGCTCGAATCCATTGTGAAAAATCTCCCTCACAAACCGGGAGTGTACCAGTATTATGATGAAAAGGGAAAGATCATTTACGTCGGGAAGGCCAAAGACCTCCGGAAGCGGGTAAGCTCCTATTTTGCCAAAATTAACTCGATCAGCGGTAAAGTGCAGATGCTGGTGCGGAAAATTGCCGAAATTAAATTCATTGTCGTGGAAACCGAGCAGGACGCCCTGCTGCTTGAAAATAACCTGATCAAAAAATATCAGCCTCATTACAATGTGGCGCTGAAGGATGACAAGACCTACCCGTGGATCTGCATTAAAAACGAACCCTTCCCGCGTATTTTCCCCACCCGTCATGTCATCCGCGACGGATCGGTCTATTTCGGGCCTTATGCCAACGGGCGACTCATGCACACGCTTCTTGAACTAAGCCGTCAGCTCTATCCCTTGCGCAACTGCACGTTGTCGCTCACCGACAAGAATATACGTTCCGGAAAGTTTAAAGTCTGCCTTGAATTTCATATCGGGAATTGCAAAGGCCCCTGTGAAGGTCATCAAAGTGTTGAAGAATACGACAGGTCGATTGCAGCCATCAAAGAGATCATCAAAGGCAACATCACCACGGTTGCCAGGCAGCTCAGGGAACTCATGATGAGTTATGCCTCCACCGAAGAGTTTGAAAAAGCACACTATGTAAAAGAGAAGCTGGCCCTGCTCGACAAATACCAGAGCAAATCAACTGTGGTAAGCCCGACCATCAACAACGTCGATGTCTTTTCCATCATCGCCGAAGGACTGACTTCCTATGTCAACTTCATGAAGGTGATGAACGGCGCCATCATCCAGGTACACACCATCGAGATGATCAAAAAGCTGGATGAGAGCCCGGAAGAGCTGCTTGCGATGGCCATCACGGAGATCAGGCAGCGGTTTGAAAGTGTCTCCTCTGAGATCATCGTACCGTTTCTCTTTGACTATCCCATCCCCGGGCTGAATTTCACCGTTCCCAAGATCGGGGATAAGAAAAAACTGCTGGAATTGTCGGAACGGAATGTAAAGTATTACCAGCTCGAAAAGGAGAAACAGAAGGAGCTTGTCGATCCGGAGCATAAGACACGCCGGATCCTCGACACCATGATGAAGGACCTGCGCATGACCGAACTGCCCGAACACATTGAGTGTTTCGACAACTCCAACATCCAGGGAGACAGTCCGGTGGCGGCCATGGTTTGCTTTAAAAATGCAAAACCCGACAAGAGCGAATACCGCCATTTCAACATCAAAACCGTGGAAGGACCCAACGATTTCGCGTCGATGGAAGAGATCATTTTCCGCAGATACAAACGCCTGATAGAAGAAGAAAAACCGTTGCCCCAGCTGATCATCGTCGATGGCGGCAAGGGGCAGCTGAGTGCGGCGCTGAAAAGTCTTCACACCCTGGGCCTTTCGGGAAAAATGACCGTGATCGGGATTGCCAAGAAGCTGGAGGAGATCTACTATCCCAACGATTCATTCCCCATGTACCTCGACAAGAAGTCGGAAACCCTGCGGATCATCCAGCAGATGCGTGATGAAGCCCACAGGTTTGGCATCACCCACCATCGGCGCCGACGTGAAAAGGCAACGATGTCACCCCAGCTTATGGAAATCCCGGGGATCGGATCCAATATCAATCAGAAGCTACTCTGGAAATTCAAGTCGGTTAAAAACATTAAGCTGGCTACCCTGGAGGAGATCCAGGATACGATTGGAAAAGCAAAAGGGGCCATCGTTTATAGCTATTTTCATCGGGAGGATGTTAAATAACAGGGTGGGCCACGGCTTAAATTGCCACGACCTAAAGGCCGTGGATAAGAGTACCTGCAACCATGCGACAAAATAGTCCAAACAAAATTAATTTGGAAAATGTTAACTTTATAGTTAACTTTGCTGCGTGGAATTTGTAGAACGAAAAATCATATTTCATGGAAGTCACTTTGTTGACTTTTATCTTGAACAAACAACAAAAGTTCAAGAGAAAATAGAATTTGTGTTTCATATAATCAAACTGGTTGAGAGAGTTTCGAAAAAATTCCTCCGTCCAATGGAAAATGCAGATGGACTTTATGAAATCAGAGTCGAATACTGTTCCCGATATCTACAGAATTTTCTGTTGCTTTGATGAAGGGAGGATAGTTGTTTTGTTCAATGCATTTCAGAAAAAGACACAGAAAACTCCACAAAAGGAAATCGAGAAAGCTCTCAGATTAAAACGAGCGTATTTTGACCTTAAAAAAAATTTAAGAAAATGAAAAAAGAAGCAATGAGAAATGCGAAGACCTTTGACGAACTTTTAGACTTAAAATACGGTAAAGTTGGTTCTTCCGTACGAGACGAGTATGAAGCCAAAGCTAACTATTTTGTTATTTCCGAAATGCTGAAAGAAGCCAGAAAAGATGCTCATATCACTCAAGAGCAGTTAGCTGACAAAATCGGGACAAAGAAAAGCTATATCTCCAGGCTTGAAAACGGGAAAGTCGACATTCAGTTATCGACTTTATACAAAATATTTGAAACCGGACTTGGTAGAAAGATTCAATTGACAATCTTATAAGAGCAACAGGCAATATAAGATCAGTTCAAGCTTCCCGTAAGGATAATCATAATAATCGCAATCGGACTGCGATCCCCCACCCAACAAAACATCCCGCCACGTTGGCGATAAAGTCATAGATGGACCCGAAACGCCTTGGAACATAAACATCCTGCAGGATTTCTGTTCCCGCTCCAAGGGATAGGCCAATCAGCATGGTAATCACCACTGCATTCCTGGAAAGGGTTGGATAAACCGGCTGGGCGCTGAGTCCCCTGATCTGCAGAAATGCGTAAATTCCGAAAATAAAAACATGGATCAACTTATCCGGGTGGAACAAATCCAGAAAGTCGGGCAGTTTTGGAAAGGATTTCCCGGGTAATGCAGTCAGCACAATGATCAGAAATCCCCATAAAATTGCCCAGAGGTTGTATTTAAGAAAAATGCGCAATTGAGACAGGATGCCGGGTAAATCAGCCTCCGATAAGCGCCGTATATTGGGCGGCATCAAGCAGATCGGCCATTTCGCCTGAATCTGTCATCCTGATTTTGATCACCCAGCCTTTGTCATAAGGATCCTGGTTGATGAGTTCAGGTGTTGTGGTAAGTTCTCCGTTGAACTCCAGCACCTCTCCGCCAACCGGCATGAACATGTCAGAAACGGTCTTTACAGCTTCAATAGTTCCGAAAGATTCGTGCTTTCCAAGGGTCTCCCCTTCTGTTTCCACCTCGATGAAAACGATGTCGCCCAATTCATGCTGGGCGTGATCTGTAATACCAATATAGGCTTCTTCGCCGTCAACCTTCAGCCATTCATGGTCTTTAGTGTACTTGAGATTTGCAGGAACGTTCATATAATTGTGTTTAGAGATTTGCTCAAAGTTACATCTTTTTCTGATACCTCCTATAGCCTCAGGCTTAAGCCTGAGGTTAACGTCCGGGGTTAGTTACCCAGCGTGAACCGCAACGCAATCCCTCCCTTGGTATTCGACGTACGGTATTGGTTCGACACATAAGGTGTATTGATCACCTTATCGAAATAGAACCTCACATTGAACCGTGCACTCAGGTTGTAGTCGGCTGAGAAGTTCAGGGAGAACACCTGCTGCCCCACGGAGATCTGGTTAATGTCCTGATCAACCCTGCGAAGCACCGTTTTATTCTGACGAATGGAGAAATCAAGTTTGAGGTTCAGGTCGCTGTTGGTCCTGGTTTTCTTACCTCCGCCCATCACGCCCGACAAGTTGAATTTGATCCCTTTCAAACGGTAGCCCAACCCGACAATATACTCGTTGCTGGTTATTTCAGTAAGCTGGTTGTTTGAAAAACTGAGGGCGATATTCCGCGATCTGCGTACTTCAGCGCTTGCAAGCAAGCTGTTGATGAATCCCATGTCAACCTTGAACAGCGGATTAAACTGCTCGGTGATGGAGATCACGGTAGTTTGCAGTTGCGGAACAAAATTCCCTGCATCATCCGGTACGGAGGGCATGCCATTCACTTCGCGATAGAGAATACTCGAGTTGAAGGTTCCGACATTATAGGTGGAAAGGTATGCATGGGTGATGGTCAGGGTACGCAGCCAGGTTTTGAAGACCTTGAGTTTGACAAGTCCGTCATAAATAAGCCGCCAGTTGGGAAGCGGAATGCTCGGGAATGCGGTCAGCTTGATTTTCAAAGGATCCTTTCCTCCATAAGCAGCAAGGAATGCAGAGGTCAGAACTTCCTGGTTTGTTGGCCCGTAACCTTCCGGGAATCCGGTTGAGTCATTGATTGTTTTGGAATTTGGATTCGTAGCTGCATACCGCTGTGCAATCAGAAGTCTGTCTTGCTTCATCTTTTCGAATGTCGGTGATGACCCATCTGAATTATCGCTTTTAAAAGCTGTCCCGATCATGATATACGACATGGTAAAACTGCCCTGGTCAAGTGGTGAATAGGTGTGGAATACACCGGCTGCATCTGCCCGGTAGTATTCCTGGTGTGATCTGGAATATTGCTTGTTGGCGATCACCTCAATACGCAGGTCCTTGATCGGCTCAACACTGACCATGATGCTTAGATTCTCAGTAAATTTCTTAAAGTAAGGATTGTTCAGCATGGTGTCGGTACTGATCCAGCCATTATCGGAAGCTGTGTTGCGAATGTCGTTCTGGCTGCCAAAGATGAATCCAAGTCCGGGGGCATTTTCACTCCAGTCATTTCCCAGCACGACAGGTTTCGGCTTGAATCCCGGAAATGCAATTCCATTTCCCTGCGTATAGGTAAATTTGGCGTTTCTCACACCCATGAGGAAGCGGAGGGTTCCGTCAAGGATTATTTTTCCAATATTCGGCCGGTTGGGCAGCAACTTCAGGCTATCCTGCTTATTAACATTCTTATTTTTGGCTGGCTCCGGTTTGTTTCCCCGGGTATTGGCTGTACTCTGGTTGATCTTTTTGAGATAGGGGATCTTGTTGTAAAGTGTGACCAGGTTAAATCCGCCGTTGAGTGTTTTTGCATTTGCATTTTCAATTGAGTTGCCTCGCTTTACCTGGATGGTGACCGGCGATCCAATCCAGTGATAGTTTGCTGTATAACCAGCCTGAAGTGTAATAAAATCAAGCATCGGAATTTTGGCGATCGGCACGTCCCATGCAATATTTAACGCCTGATTATAATTGTTTTTTGTTCCCAGGGAGAATATTTCACTCCAGATCTGATCGCGGTTGGAGCGGTCAACTGCTCCTGGAGGTTCATTAATAAACGCCTGCGTATTGGCAATAAGTGTCAACCTGAGTGACTTTGCAAAATCATATTTAAGGTCGTACGTCCGGTTCCAGTCCCACCGCTTGATATAGAATTTTTCCATCGGAACAATGGCCTGGCTTTTATTCCTGAACTGCCGCTCATTATATTCGCGGTTCATATCGGTTCGAAACGAGAATGACTTTGGCAGGTAATAAAAGTTAAAATCCTTAATCAGTGTAAACGCTTTTGAACTGTTTAATGCCTTGATGCGCTTAAAAGGCAGGATGTTTTTGGGCTGTGCAGCGAAGTTATATCCAAGCCCTCCCGTATATTTCTTTTTCAGATCAATGGCGATGTCAACATCCCTGTGTGAAATTTCCGAATAGGCATAACTGGCGTTGAAGTTTTCAATGTCGTAGATCCTGGGTTTTTTGGTTCCGGTCCTGTCTTTCCTGACATTCATCAGGTTGAAATTTTTCGTATAGGAGTAGCCCTGGGTAATTTGTCTGATTGAATCTTTTTTCTCCTTGGTATTATAGGCATTGATCACATCTTTCAGGTAAAGGTCAGGGTTGAGCGGGTCATATTTTGGACTGATCTGCATCACGGAATAATCAAAATGCATGGGGATGCGAATCCCGGATTTTGAAGGTAAAAATTTACCCAATTCCAGATCTGTATCGAACCCGAAGGTCAGGACCTCCTCCATGGGCCGTGTCGTTTGCTTTTGCTCCAGTGTACCAAAGCCGGAACTGCTGTAGGTACCGGTAAGCTGTACCCGTCCGAGGTCGGCAAGTTCTACGGCAACCCTGGCTGTGGCGGCAAATCCTCCGAATTTATTAAAATCGGAAAGACGTAATTCGTCCACCCATATCTCGGCACATTTCGCCTGGCCATCGTCATCTGACGCCAGCGCGCTTTTTTTCGGGTTCCGTATTCCAATCATGATTGCACGAACATCACTGATGGTGGGTGATCCCACTACGGTGATTCTATTTTTTCCGTCATATTCTGAATACGGGGTAGCTGATGTTAATACCAGCCCCTGATCCTGCATGGCGATCAGCCGGTTGTATTTGACCTGTACCAACCGCTCCAGGTCGATGTCGAAATCGTTGCTGCTGTTCCAGATTGCATCCGGATCGGAAGTTCCCCACTCTGTAAAGCTCAGCGGGATCTCATACTCATAGTAGTTTTCGGTAAAATCGGAGCCGATGCGCATCAGGATGGTCAGGTCGCCGGGTTTGAGGTTCTGGTTACGAATTGACCGTTCAGCATGTACAAACATCTTCAGACGTTTAAACTGGCGGAAGTCAAACTCTGTGGTTTTATAGGCTGCACGGGCATCTCCGTCGGTCAGGTTACATACCTTGAACGACATTGATTGCTCATTAAGTTTCTGCATATTGGTTGAACCCCAATTGGTTTCCCGCTCTATACCCGGAGGCATCACATATGGGATCGGCTGTTTGCTGCCGTTTTCTTCGAGACTCACAGTTGCAATATCGAACTGGGTCTGATTCTGTGTGGCTTCAGGAATGTATTCACCCGGAGAAAGCAGGCTGTAGTTGTATTTCCTCCACTCCCCGCGGGAGAGTTCCAGGGTAGCAAAACGGCAGACAACTGGCCGCTGAAAGTTCTTTACAAACATCCTCATGAAGCGGATGGAGGTGAAATCGTTGATGGTCCCAATGGTTGCATCCGGCGTGCGGATTGGAATTTTGAACTGGTACCAGTCAACACTGCCCCGGGTTCCGTCAGCCAGCGGAATGTCGCTTGCACGATAAACATTGGTAATATAATTCGATCCCGGCTTCATCTTGTCGCGGCTCAGCTGCACTACGTACTGGTAGTAACGTTCTGACTCGCTCAGTGTATTATCCTTGTTGATATCCTCCATGTTGGGAATCGTGGTGGCAACAGTCGGATAACTCTCGGGCGACTGAGATGTTGTCGGACTGTTTCCCTCCGGGAGGTTAAACTTCTTATACCGGTTCAGCACACTGCTGAAGTTCGGGTCGTTGTCGTAATCGGTTCCCCGGAAATAGTGAAAATCATCCCCAGAAGGGTCAGTTGAGGCATTTTTATAGGCTCCGGAACCCGACCCGTAGGCAGTACGAACCCTGGCGACATAGGTAGTGTCAAAGAACGACAACTCATCCTGGTCCGACAATCCATCATATCCCACATCCTGGAAAGGACGTGATTCCGGGGTGTTGTCAAAAGCATCAACCAGGGCCTGCAACCGGGGTACCCGCCCCCATATTGTGGTATCCACGTCTTTTATAACGGCTGAATTCGGTAACCCGTTTTCATAACTCTTACGCCCATCCCGTAAAATATCCTCCGACACATCTCCAAGGTTGAAATAGAGCTGTCCGCTGTTGGTGGAGTCATATACAAACGGGTCCATCATCCAGAATTCGATATACTGAATGTTGGTGGCATCAAAATCCGTTGATTCTATCTTACGCATCACGCCACCCCAGCGGGTTTCAGGCGCAGCCAGGGTTCCGTCGGGATTCAACCCCTTTGACAAAGAGGTGGGTGCAATATCGTAATTATAAGGTCCACGTTCAGATGGATAATATGCCAGGTTGAGTACGGCGAGGTTCACCGGAACTCCGTTCAAAGGTTGTTTGTTCGGGAATATCTCTGTTTCCCAAACCTGCCTTACATATTGATTCGACAACTCCTGGTTGGAGACATTGGGGGGCAGGAGGTTCGTGTTTTTATCATAAAACAGCGGATCGATAATATACCAGCCAAGTTTTGCCCTGTTATAGCCATATGAGAGGTTAATTCCGGCGCCTGCCTCCGGGAACATGCGCGAAGAAGTCTGACCCTGGGGGGTACTGGCCATAAACCAGTTTCCCATACTTTTTAAATCGATGGTTGACTTTGCGCCTTCAAAATCATCGATATAAGTTGTACCCGCCTTTCCGATTGCTTTGGAATGGCCCGGAATAAACTGGGCAAATTCAACATCAACCGCAATAGACGACGGCGCCTTGGTGTTGATCAGTGGCAACGCATCGATAAACCTGGTAATCAGCCTGCTTTGTGTGCGGTACGACATGTTCATGCCCCATATCGTATTCGACATCGGTTCGTCGCCATAGTTTACCTTCTGGGTCAACGGGGTTTCGTTCAGGTTTAAAATGGTAGCACCCACAACGAAATCCTTGTTGATCTTGTAATCAATGTGAGCCCCCATCAACCGTTTGGTTTGCACATTGAACATTTCATTGCTTTCAAGTGAGATGTTGATCACGGTCCCCGAATTGAGGATCCCTTCGTTGATAATTCTCACCCGACCAAGGGTATAGTCAACAGTATAATGCACATTTTCCTGCAAAAGGATGCCGCCGGCAGTCACCTTGACCGATCCCGGGGGAACATTCAATGCATTAAGGGATATTTCTGAGCCAGCGGATGATTTGTAAAAACCATCCAGTGCAAATTTATTTTTATCCGGATACTGCCGTGCATTTGATTTTGTCATTGTGTACAACGAATCAAAACAATACTTATTCGCCAGTTCAGTGGATTCTTTGGGATGGGTCGGATCAAAAATAGAGTCACGCAGATCCTTTCCGAAAGGTTCAAGCACCGGGAAATAGATCCTTCCGTTTGATGACTGTATGGTACCCCCACCGGTAGCTGCCTGATCAATAAAGTCAAACATGCCATCCCCTGGCGGGTTGAATTGCTGGTTAACATTGTCAAGACTGAGTACCCTTAACAGGGGAACTCCTTTGATGCGTCCCTCTGAAATATAGGAAGTGGGAACCCCATTTGCATTTCCGGTATATAAAATATTAACGGTAAAGTCGTTGGGCTGTAACTGATAAGCACCCAGGGAATATACATTTTTCATCATCAGGTTCCACAGTGGAATCCGGGTGTTCAGCACCGTGCTTTTCAGCAATTTCACTACAAGGCTGTTGGGTGAAATGATGCCCTGGTCGGAAAATTCTCCCACCTGATATACGGCGGTGTCGCCAACAACCTGGTATTGGTAGGCAACGGCCAGGGTTTGATCGGAGTTAAGGGCTGAGTTTAAAGAGATAAAGCCAAGTTTCGAATTTAACGTGTATTCAGAAGGCAGCAGTTTGCGGGCGCTTTCAACTTTTACGGCATCCTCGCCTGATACCATGAAAAATGGGGCTCCCGCCAGGTAGCGTCCAACTGTATTGATGTTTCTGACCTTGGCTGTATCAGCGGCAGTTGGCATCAATACCTGGAAAAGGTTGTTTGACTTGTTGGAGGTAAACTGGCCATTTGGATTCCCGGTAAATAAGCGGGTATTGTATGGCTGATATTCGCCCAGGTCGGTGAATGCCACAATATTGCGGTTCTCAGTTACGGCAGCTCCGATGTTGGTTACCCAGACTTCTACTTTCAGGATGTTCACATTGGTGTTGACAAGTGGTAACTCTTTTGTTCCTTTTTTATAGGTATTCCGAAAATTCTGACCCAAAAAGAAGTGCTTGTTCTCTTCGTATTCATCGGCACGAATGGTGAATTTCTGGGTTTGTGAATTCCCCTGGACGACAATGTTTTTGGTCTCGCTTTTTTGTTGCGAATAGATGGCTGTTACCATGACCCGGCCGAATTTCAGCTTGGTTTTAATCCCGAAAAGACTTTCTGTACCTCTGATCAGGTTTGTGCTGAGCGGCATGTTTACATCTCCGGCCTCGATGAGTTGGATGATGTCATCCTCCTTGCCTTCGTATTTCAGCTTAAGTTTGTTTTCAAAATCGAAGGTGGCTTCCGTGTTGTAGTTGATCTTAAATTCAATCTTGTCGCCAATTTTCGCGATGACATTCATCTGGATTTTCTCATTGAAATCGAAGTTGGTCTGCCTGCGCTGACGGGTGCTGAGCATCGGATCATCGCGCCGGTTTGAAATGATGCCGAAGTCGATTTCTGCCGATCCCTGGGGCCGGATATCAACCGTGTTGTTGCCGAAAATCGTTTCAAATACTTTACCGGGGATGTGGATTTTAGGGATGATCCCTTTGGAATTGTCCATGGTTGCAGCCGCTGACCGCTCTTTCCAGTAATTGTTGATCATGGACTGCATATCCTGGTTCTGAAACTCATCGAACGACAGGGTGGTGGGGATCCGGTAAGTGGTCTCCCCTATTTTATAGTTGTAATAATACTGGCGGGTAATAGGATCGTACTCAACGTTTGTTTTAATATTCGAAGGATTCTTCAGGTAGATTGGGTTTTCCGTCCCTGATCCCGGCATAATCGTCTCATCACCAAAAGGATACCTTAGTCCGGTGGAATCTCCTTTGCGTAAACTGTCGGGCGGGGAAACAAAAAGCGAAGAGGGTCCAAAGCTACCCCGCGTTTCACCGGAAAAAACCGGGATACGGATGGTAACCAGGACGGCCAGGCAGATAAGAGTATATAAATCGTGTTTCTTCACTAAGTCCAGCAAGGTCTATGTAACTCCGGAACCTTCACGCTATAAAACCTTGAGCGCGTGTTTGATCAGTTGTTCCACTGTCAAGCCTGTTCCTTCCGATTCGATGATTTTAATTAATGCTTTATCAGCAAGCATCTTTGGGAAGCCCAGAATGATCAATCCTGATAACGCTTCTTCCTTCTTTGTATTGTGCAAATTTCCTGATTTTTCAAAGGGAATTAACTCCTTTGAAACCTTATCCTTCAAATCAATAATGATTCGCTGGGCAGTTTTCGCACCGATACCCTTGATACGCTGAAGCAATGGAGCATTTCCTTCTGCAATGGCCCGTTCCACTTCATGGGGTGAAAGTGATGATAAAATGATGCGTGCCGTATTCACACCAACCCCGGAAACACTGATAAGCTGGCGAAAAAGTTCCCGTTCACCGGTATCGGCAAATCCATAAAGCAGCATGTCATCTTCACGCACCACGAGATGGGTGTAAAGGGTACATTGTTCGTCCTGGATCAGTTGTGAATACGTGTGGAGGGAAATATTAAGCAAATAGCCTATTCCATGAACATCAACTACTGCATACGCAGGATTTTTTTCTACCAGTCTGCCTTGTATATATTCGTACATGTGCGTCGATGCTAACTGAATTTCTGCCGGTTTTCCCGGCAAAAGTGCAAAGTTAAAAATTTCAGCGAAATACCAAAACCCGATGTTCACAACACCTCGTCACTGGATTTATTTCAATATTACCATACCGCAATGCTTGTTTTTCCCATTATCCCGTTTATCTTTGCCAGTTAATTCTATATTAAAGTATAACAATACCAAAAACCCACCTTTAAAATCAATCACATCATGAAAAGACTTTTTACATTTGTTTGTGCCTTTTTACTTGGGATTTACTCCCTCTCTGCACAGGAACTGATCGCCGTGAACCATGTTGCCGGCGGAAGTGAATTTTTCACGCGCCTGGATTCCGCAGTGGTTCATTCAGCCAATGGCGACTATATTTACCTTCCGGGAACAGCCCTGATGAACATCGGAACCCTCGTCATTAATAAAGGGGTTCACATCATCGGTGCAGGAATTTTCCCCGACTCCTGCTATGCCACAGGAACGACCTTCCTCACCGGGAACATCACCATTGTGTCGGGTGCCGACAACGGCAGCCTGCAGGGATTCATTCTGACCGGGACCCTTGCTTTTGGCACGACCCAGGCCAACCAGCATGTTTCCTCCTATTTTGTTTCGCGATGCAACCTCAATACCATCTACCTTTCAAACAATGGCACCGACACCACCACGTCTTCATTCCTTTTTCGTGAAAACATCATCAGGGGCCATGTGTATGGGGGCCATTCCAATGCCAGCTTCAGAAATAATATTTTTGACGGCCAGCTGAATTACTTTTATGGCGCCACCTTTTTACACAACAACTTCCTTTGGGGAAGCAATAAAACGCTTAATATGTACGTAAAAAATTCAACTTTTTCCAACAACATTTTTAAGAATCCGTGCGTCGCCTATTATGGCTGGATTCCAATTCAGTGTACTGACAACAATTATTTCTATAATCTCTTTAACGGCCCGATTGGATTTTACTACGACTATTACGGCTCCTGTATGGCAAACCTGAATGGGTTTGGCAACTTATCGGGGAACCATGAAAATGTGCCGAATGAACAGATTTATACCAGCCAAAGTGGCAATGTTTATGATATTCATCACAATTACCATCTTATTGCAGGCAGTCCGGGCATCAACGGTGGCAGCGATGGCACCGACTGTGGAATTTACGGAGGTGATCCTTTCAAGGATGGCATGCTGCCTGTGAACCCGCACATCCGGTTCAAATATGTAGCAGGTTCGACAAGTCCCAGCGGCACGCTCAACATTCATTTCAAGGTTGCTGCCCAGGAAAAATAGACGACAATGAGAAAAATATTACTACTCATTTCAGTCCTCCTGGTCATCCCGCTGCAAATTCTTGTAGCCCAGACACCAAAGATCATCGGGTACCAGTATTGGTTCGATGACAATGATGCCGGGATGATCAGCGAGTCAGTCAGTCCGGTCAGTACACTGGACCTCACCACATCGGTGAATGTTCCGGCCTTCCCGCTCGGATTTCATCGCTTCAGCATCCGGTTTAAGGATGACTCACTCCGGTACAGCCAGATAAGTTCATCCTTGTTCTATTATCCGGTCTCTACCCTCATAAACGGCTATGAATACTGGTACAATAGCGATTATGCCGGGAAAACTGCCGTCAGTGTAAGCAATACGACCCTCCTCGACCTGAGTTCGGCCATCTCATCTTCTGCGCTGAGCCCGGGGATGAATACGTTTCACATCAGGTTCAGAGACGTTACAGGTACATACAGTTCAATATCGTCAGCCTATTTCGTCATTGTTCCGGAAATGCTGATTTCAGGTTACGAATATTGGTTCGACAACGATTATGGGTCAAAAACCGCTGTGAACGTCGCCAATACCCAGATGCTTGATCTCTCTTCAGTGATCAATGCCAACACACTCTTACTGGGATTTCATACGTTTCACATCAGGTTTAAAAACACAACCGGCACCTGGTGTTCAACCCAGTCGGACCTGTTTTACAAACACGGCACAGGAAATCAAAATAACCTGATATCCTATGAATACTGGTTCGACAACAACCCTGCAGGGAAAGTTACGTTACCGCTTGCCAACCAGCCAACGGCCGACCTGGTGGCCACGATGGATGCAGCAACGCTCGAGCCGGGGCTTCACAAGGCACACGTCCGTTTCCAGAGCGGAGACCTACCCAGCGTTGTTTCGTCCGGCTATTTTTATAAAAGCGGAACTGCCAGCATTGCGGAGAATGCCATTTCGGGATACCGGTACTGGTTCGACAATGATCCGGCAACCATGCGGGAGATCACGCTGGCACAGCCTGCCGCCAATGTGGTCCTGCTTGATTCTGTTGAACCTCCTTACCTTCCCCTTGGCAATCACCTGTTTAACGTGGAGTTCAGGGACACCCTCGGTGCCTTCAGCAGCATTGTGAGCGATTCGGTCAATGTGCTCACCTGCCATCCTTCCCCGGCAGGGAACATCACAGGAATCACCCAATTGTGTAAAGGAACAAACGGGGTGGTCTACTCCATCCCTCCCATCTCCAATGCGACTGGATATGCATGGAATCTTCCTGCAGGCGCAACTCTTGTATCCGGAGCCAATACGCGCACCATCACCGTCAATTATTCGCTTAATGCGGTAAACGGCCTTATCACGGTTTCCGGCACGAACCCATGCGGCAGTGGCACCGGGAACTCCCTGCCTGTAAACGTTAATTCGCTGCCTGCACCTGTAATTACTCCGGCCGGCCCGACAACATTATGCCCGGGTGAATCACTGGTGCTCACTGCATCAGGTGGTGCCGGGTATTTGTGGTCAAATGCAGCAACAACAGCAGCGATAACCATTTCTGCAACAGGCACTTACAGTGTGACCGTTACCAACTCCGTCGGCTGCAGCAATGCAACCAGCCGTGAGGTAACAGCCATGCCGGTACCACCTTCAACAGTTATCCTGACAGGCAATACAGTACCCTCCGGACAGGTACTCTGCGGAGATGCTGCCTCCACACTCATCCTGCAGGGCGGAAGTTCAGGTCCTTTCAGAGTTCAGGGTGGCGGATCGGCAATCCTGATCGCAGGTGAGACAATACAAATGTTGTCGGGGGTTGTTGTCCAGCCGGGGGGATACCTTCATGGGTTTATCTCTGCGAACTGTTTTTATTGCAATGCTGTTCCCCATACACTGCCCCAGACCCTGAAAGATGAGGAGATTGCCGGGGTCCCCGGTGCTGATACCGAAGGTTCTGATCAAAATGATCTCTTCCGTGTCTATCCAAATCCGACAACCGGTGCCTTCACCCTGGAACTGACTGACCGCAAGGTTGAAAGCGGAACTGTGGAAATTTACGGGATGCATGGTGAGACACTGCTCAGCAGGCAACTTCCCGGTGGAAGGAAACATGAGTTGTCAATTGGGGACAAAGCAGATGGAATCTATATCATCAGGGTTGTGGCCAATGGCGTTTCAGGAATTGCAAGAATTGTAAAGTACTAGGATTGACGATTGGACGATTTACGATTGCAGATTGAATTGGTTGATTGACGATTTACGATTGAGCAGTGCTAATCCTAAATCGTTAATCGTCCAATCGTCAATTAATCAGATTGTGATCCCTCAGAGCCTGTTCAAGCTCCATAAGCGAGATGGGTTTGGAGAGGATCTTCTTCTCCCGGTCGAGCAGGAACATGGTAGGTGTGGCATAAATATTGAAATCGTCGGCAGATTTGCCGGCAAAGCCTTTCAGGTCTGAAACATTGATGCAGTCGAGCTTCTGCTCCTTCAAAAATTTTGTCCATTCAGTGCGGCTGGTATCGATTGAAACCGCCATTACCTCAAAACGTTTTGGTTTCTGGATATCATAGAGCTCTTTAAGCCTGGGGGTCATGGCAACGCAGTGCGGACAGGTGGATGCATAAAATACCACCAGGGTAAATTCCGAATTGATCGCAGATAGCTTTATCAGTTTCCCCTTCGCATCAGGAATTTCCATGTCGGGAGCGATCTTCCCCAGGGCAATCTTTTTAAAGGTATCCAGCTTTTTCTGGAGAGAAGATTTCCTTTCCTGGTCTTCACAGGAGGAGGGATCCTGGAAATTATCTGCAATATAGGTAATCACTTCATCGAAGTGGTATTTGTCGAATCCGCCCACAAGGTAATCGAGCCAGAATTTGTAAATCACCGGGTTTACGGAGGCTGCGCCGAGCATCAGTGTGACCGCCTTGATGAATTCGGCTTCCAGCTGCTTCTGTGGCATGCGGTTGTTGCTGTAAAGTGACAGATACGCGATGGCTTTATTTACAAACACCATGCTGCGCAACAGGGCGGTATCTGAAAAATCGATCCTGTCGAAATAGTGTTGTTTTAACAGGGTGATCCGATCATCCTTGTTCAGCCCGGCTGCGATAAACGGTGTTTGGTAAATCCTGGCTACACGTACCGCAAATGAATTCGGATACAATCCCGCCAATGAATCAAGGTAATGCTGCTGCAATGTTTGCGTTGACTCCAGCTCCCGGGTAACTGATGCATAGAAGTTATCTTTCACAGGGTAATAGTCGACCAGGGGCATCATCAGCTGCAATTTGGCCTGGTTGATCCGGTCAAGTCTGGAATATGCCTGGTTGATCTTGTTTTCTATGGAAGAGATGATTTGAAGGCTGTCTTCAGGATTTTTAGCGGAGGTGGCAAAAGTTACATTTTCCTGGTTCCATATCAGGTCAACCAGGCCATCTTTGGCCCATTGCACTCTGTACATCCCGGGTAGGCGGTTGATGATTGTAAACCTGAAGTGCCCCTCAGGATCAGCGGTTGTGGAATCGATTGCCTTTGTTTTTTCCCCATAAATACTCATGAGTAAAATTCTGTTCGCACCCAACCCCGAAATAGTTCCTTCAATCTTGTTTTGCCCCTGTACCAGGATAACGGTAACAAGAAAAATAATTACCAGAGACTTTTTCATCTTAATGACTGGAATGTAAACAAGAGGTTGCTTATTTTCTTCTGATCGGTTTCTTTTCCGCTGCAACCGGTCCTAGAACCTCAACGAGTTTGTTTATCAGATCTTCCCCACGCAGGTTTCGTGCGATGATCTTCTGATCCTTGTCGAGCAGCACATTTGCAGGAATGGAGTTAACACCATAAAGTTTACCGGCTTCGTTTGCCCATCCTTTCAGATCTGAAACATGGGTCCACGGGAGGTTGTCATCCTTTACAGCAGTAAGCCATTTCTCACGTTTGGAATCGAAAGAGACACCCAGAATGTCAAAACCCTTTTTGTTAAAGGCCTGAAAAGCTTTAAGAACGTTGGGGTTTTCGGCACGACACGGGCTGCACCACGATGCCCAGAAATCAACCAGGACTATTTTTCCTTTAAAAGAGGAGAGTTTAACTGCCTTTCCGGTTGAGTCATTCATTTCGAAATCCGGTGCAATCTGACCAACAGCAACCCGCTTAAGTATGTCAACACGTTTTTTCAACACCTGCAAATATTGTGACGAATTCAGGCTGGTATCCATCACATTCACAATCGACTCCAGTTCCGGCAATTCAAACTGCCAGCTGTTCTTCATCACGATGTAGGGAGAAACAACGGTTTTGCAGTTTGTTTTTGCAAAATCCCGGAGTTGCTTCTTCATCTCCAGTTCCAGGGCGGTTGAAATGGAGTCGTTGCGTACGATGCCCAGGGTGTCGTTGGCCTCCTTTGCTTTTTTCCACTCCTGGTAAACAACCTCCATTTTCACATTAATAGCGTCATTTTCAGCAATATACTGCTGATAAACATCCTGTGTTGCAGATCCTTTTATAACAGATTTATCCAGGCTGTCGGGGAAAATCTGAACGCTGATGGTGGAATTTTCAACAAATACAGGAAGAAGCACCGGGCTTCCTTTGACGGCAATGTTCCACAACTCAGGGGTGTTAACTTTTCCTTTGAAAGAAAACTCCCCCTTCTCCAGTTTGTTGGAGTCAAGGATAACCCACTTGCCAGACTCCTCTTTCTGCAGGAAGACCATACCGGTATCAACTCCTGTTACGCTTCCCGTGATTTTAAACTGATCCTTCCCCGTCATGCAGGAAGACAAAACAGACCCGATCAACAATAAAACTGCAAACTTTTTCATAGAATAAACCCCTGTATTGATTTGTTTCTGCAAAAGTAGCGCTTTTTGAGAAACAAAATAAATCTCTAATTTTACATGGAAAAACAACTGCTATGATGCGTCGCCGCTCCCTTCTGTCCTGCCTCCTTTTATTACTGTCTGTGAACATTGCTTCCGCCCAGTCTGACCCTGCCAAACCGGCAGTCCCAAGATATGACCTTTCCAAAGATCCTGTTCTTTATACGGTTGGTTATGCCCACCTGGATACCGAATGGCGCTGGGATTACGAGACTACAATCAACCAATACATAAAAAACACCCTGGATGACAACTTCCAGCGATTGGACAAGTACAAATCTTATGTATTCACCTTCTCCGGCGCCCGCCGGTATAAGATGATGAAGGAGTATTACCCCGAGAAATACGAAAAGCTGAAAAAATACATCTCCCAGGGAAGATGGTTCGTTGGCGGGTCGTCGGTGGATGAGTGCGATGCCAATATTCCGTCACCGGAATCGGTGATCCGGCAGGTGCTTTATGGGAATGGCTATTTCAAAGCTGAATTTGGAAAGGAGAGTGTTGATTTTCTGCTTCCCGACTGCTTTGGGTTCCAGGCTCACATTCCCTCTGTTCTTGCTCATACCGGACTGAAAGGGTTTTCTACCCAGAAACTCTCGTGGGGTTCTGCTGCAGGCATCCCATTCAACATCGGCAACTGGATTGGTCCTGATGGAAATGGTGTCATCGCAGCATTGAATGCAACCAGTTACGGCAGCGGGATAAAAAAGAGGCTTGACACCACGGCTTACTGGGTAAACCGGGTTATGGAAAATGGCCGGAAGTATGGTGTTTTTGCCGATTACCGATATTATGGTGTGGGCGACGAAGGCGGGGCTCCGCGTGAAGAGGATGTTAAAAATGCAATGGGTAGCATTGGTCAGCCGGATGGTAAAATCAACGTCTGCCTTTCCTCCTCTGATCAATTGTTCAGGGATCTCACAAAGGAGCAGAAAGACCGGTTGCCCTCCTATACGGGTGATCTGCTGCTTACCGAACATTCATCCGGCTCACTCACCTCCCAGGCCTATATGAAACGTTGGAACCGCAAAAACGAGCAGCTTGCCCTTGCCACGGAACCTGTGGCGGTGATGGCCGACTGGCTTGGCGGTCTCAAATATCCCCAGCGATCGCTCAATGAGGCATGGTGGCTTGTTATGGGAAGCCAGATGCATGATATCCTGCCCGGAACTTCCATCCCGAAAGCTTATGAATATGCCTGGAATGATGAGATTCTCGCCCTGAATAAATTTTCATCCGGGATGGTAAGTTCAGTGGGTGCCGTAACCCGTGCCCTGGATACCAGGGGAAAAGGAACAATGGTGGTGGTATACAACCCGCTGGCTATCAGCCGTAAGGATGTTGCAGAAGCTGAAATTCTTTATCCTGAAGGCGCACCAAAAGCGGTAAAAGTATTCGATGCGCTCAACAACGAAGTGCCTGTGCAGGTTATACAGACCGGGAAGGACCGGCTCCGGATCCTGTTTCTTTCCTCCGTCCCATCCATGGGATTTGCCTGCTATGATGTTCAGCCGGTCAAGGATGAAACACCCCAGAAATCGTCGCTCTCTGTTTCTGAGAAGATGCTCGACAATGAATATCTGAAGGTTACGATCAATGCCGCCGGCGACATTTCGAGTATCATCGATAAAAAGCTGGGAAAAGAGTTGCTTTCGGCACCGATGAGACTGGAGTTTCAAAAAGAGCATCCCGAATACTGGCCTGCATGGAACATGGATTGGAACGACCGCAAGAATCCACCCTCCGGTTTTGTCAAAGGGCCTGCAAAAATAACGGTCGTGGAAAAAGGCCCGGTGCGTGCCACCGTTAAAATAGAGCGCAGTGCCCTCAATTCGGTATTTATCCAGTACATCCAGCTTGCTGCCGGAAAGGATAACCTCATCATCCGAAATACCATCAGCTGGCAATCGCGCGGGGTGAGCCTAAAAGCATCATTTCCACTCACGGCCTCAAATGTAAATGCAACATATAATCTTGGTCTTGGAACGGAAGAACGTGCAACCAACAATGAAAAAAAGTATGAAGTTCCCTCCCGTGAATGGTTCGATCTGACGGATAAATCGGGGAATTTCGGTGTGACAATTTTTGAGGACAGCAAGTTCGGTTCTGATAAACCAGATGATAAAACCCTGCGGCTCACCATTTTGTACACCCCGACCACCAACTTTTACCATGACCAGGATAGCCAGGACTGGGGAATCCATGAAATCGCTTTTGGCATCTACAGCCACAAAGGTGATTGGCGTTCAGGACTTTCCGAATGGCAGGGCAGGGCGCTGAATCAACCCCTCAGGGTTTTCCAGGTGCCCCAGCATACCGGGTTCCTGGGAAAGAGTTTCTCTTTTGCACAGGTATCGGTACCGCAGGTTGATATCCGGACCATCAAAAAAGCGGAGAACGGCAAGGACATTGTAATCCGGCTGCAGGAACTCGTGGGGAAGGAGATTCAAAACGTGGAAGTCTCCATGGCTTCCAAAATTTTAAAAGCCTGGGAGATTGACGGGCAGGAGCGCCTGGTGGGCGAAGCAACACTTAAAAACGGAAAACTCGTGACCGATATGAAGAAGTTCGCGATAAGGAGCTTTGCAGTTCAGCTTGAGGCACCTGTTGAAAAGCTGGTTGAACCGGTTTCCTTCCCGCTTCCGCTTGTCTATGACCAGGATGTGGTATCCAATGTAAAAAACAGGAAGAATGGCCGTTTCGATCAGAAAGGCATCAGCATCCCGGCCGAACTTTTCCCGGAAACACTGCTTGTTGATGGCATACAATTCTACTTCGGACCCGTTGCAGATGGAAAAAACAATGTCATCGCCTGCAAAGGACAGAAAATCACCCTGCCCAAAACCGGGAATTTCAACAGGGTCTATTTTCTTGCAGCTGCGATTTCAGACACATCCGGAATATTTAAAGTCGGCGGGCAGAAATCGACATTGAGGATCCAGGCGTACCAGGGCAACATTGGCCAATTCGACAACCGGACATGGGATAAATTCGGGCGGCTGACCGGGCTGCAGAAGGGATTTATCAAGCGGGATGAAGTAGCCTGGTTTGCCACGCACCTTCATCGGGACACACTTTCTCTGCCATATCAATATGCATATATCTTCAAATATGTGCTGGATGCGGGGCCTGCAAGCGAAACAATTCAACTCCCGGATAACGAAAGCATTAAAATTTTCGCAATCTCCCTGGCGAGCAACTCATTCGACCAGGTTCAGCCGGCACAGCCGCTCTATGACGATTTCACCGGCCGGCCGGCACTGACCTTAAACATTGCAAAAAGCTATGTTGAGGAAAACCTGGTCCCTGCTGCAAAGGTCATGGCTTACAGCGACCGCGACATTTCAAAGCTGCCTGCCCGGCTCACCATGAAAGATTATGCCGACCTCCACCAGCCAAACGGGGTGACTTCAAGGTATTATTTTACGGATGCAGATTCCACCCTGACGGGGTCCTCCACCCCGTCAGGGTCCTCCACCCCGTCAGGGTCCTCCACCCCGTCAGGGTCCATCACCCCGTCAGGGTCCATCACCGACGGCATGACCGTGGCAGCGATAAATGACGGCATGTACGACCTGCTCCCCGGCGACTCCCTCAGCGATAAATGGTCCGCCAAAGGCGAAGGCCGCATCCTGATGGACCTGCAGCGGGAGATCGAGCTCGACAGCGTCCACATTTTTACCGGTCAGAACACCAAACGCGGCCGCCAGTCATATTCACTGTGGGGAGCAACCGGCGAAAAGACACCTTCCGCAAAAGGCGATCCCAAATCAGGCGGATGGAGCTTTATCGCACTCGCTCCCCCCGAAGATATCTGGGGCAACAGCAAGGCGCTTTATACCATCGTCCCGCTGCCTGAAAAATCAAAACAATACCGTTACCTGCTCTGGGTAAGCGAAGACTCTCCACACGGGCCTTTCTATTTCAGGGAGGTGGATGTGTTTGAAAAGCAGAAATAGCTCACCATAGCTTTCTACTCATAAAGTGATGATGGTAGTCATTATGGTATTATCAACTCTGCTTTCCTCTTGACAAGTACGTATAGATGTTGTATATTTGTACGCATTAAGCCTTATAAGATGGATACAAAACTCACTTTGAAGTTAAAAAAGAGTGTTATTAATCAGGCAAAAAAATATGCCTCAGACCATGAAACCAGTTTATCCAGGATTATTGAGAATTATCTGGCGGCAATTACAGCAGAATCAAAAGGGAAGGAAGAAATATCACCCCTGGTTAAATCAATTAGTGGGGTAATTCGGGTACCGGAAGAATTTAGCCACAAGGAAATGTTTCATAACCACTTGAATGAAAAGTACTTATGAAACGTAAAATATTTGTCGATACCGACATCATTTACGACATGCTTGCAATGCGCGAACCGCACTATCATGCGGCAGCTACCTTATTTACATTATCTGATGAAGGCAAAATTCAAATATTCATCTCTGCTTTAACCATCGCAAACATTCACTACTTAATCTCAAAGCAACTCTCCTCCGATCAGGCAAAACATATTATCAGGAAATTCAGACTGCTGGTACAAATCGTCCCAATAAATGCAAAAATCATCGATCTGGCGTTAAATTCCGATTTTAACGATTTTGAGGATGCCATTCAGTATTATTGCGCTTTAGAAAACAACCTGGAATTGCTTCTGACCCGGAACCTGAAAGATTATAAAAAAGCCCAAATTTCAGTGATGACTGCACAGGATTTTATAACCTTATAATTGGGTATGGATTTGGCTATTTTTATTCTAATTTCTCTGCCTCCACCAAATCATCCAGGGTTAATGACATGGTCTTATCCTGATGGGAAATTTTCTCAGAGGAAAACAACCTGAATCTTGTTACCTTTTCACTTTTTTCATCTTATGAGTTGTTTTTATGCAACTTTAGCATTACCTTTACATGAATTTTTCCGCAATGGGGAATAATAAATGTAGGTGTTTTCAGCATGTCAAAACCCGGGCAATACGAAAGAGAAGATGACCTGGGGGCCATTCTGAGGAGAATACAGCATTATTGTGCTTATCAGGAACGATGCAACCATGAGGTTGACACCAAGCTAATGGCATGGAAAGTCTCACCGGCCAAAACTAAAAAAATCAAACATAGTTTATCTGAGGATGGGTATATCAACGAAGAACGATATGCCCGCCTTTTCGTACGCAGTAAATTTCACGTCAACAAATGGGGCCGGGCAAAGATCCGTTATGAACTCAAAAGCAGGAACATCCCGGAAGAGCTTATTCCGAAAGCCATGGAAGAGATCGGAGACGATGACTACATGGCAACCATCCGTGAATTAATTCTTAAAAAACTGTCAGAAATAAATACCGGAAAACATTTGTCGGTCCGCGAAAAAATCATCACTTTTGTCACAGGAAAAGGATTCGAATTTGACCTGATCTTAAATGTATTAAACGAACTTAAAATCTGACATGGTAGCACCAGACCAACTGAAAGACCTTCAGACAAGACTCGACGTCTTGAGGAGGTATCTTTGACATCGACAATAAACTTTCCCGGATAGCAGAAGAAGAACAACTGTCACAAGCCCCCGATTTCTGGAACAACCCCAAAACTGCAGAACAGGCCTTGCGGGCCATCCGTGATAAAAAACTATGGACGGATGCCTTTCTTCAGGCCGTTTCAAGCCGGGAGGACCTGCAGATCATGTGGGATTTTTTCATCCAGGGTGAAGGCACCGAAGATGATGTTGAAAACAGCTACAAGGAGACGCTCCGCCTGGTCGAAGACCTCGAATTCCGGAACATGCTGAGCGGTGAAGAGGACAAACTCGGCGCCATCGTCCAGATCAACTCCGGTGCAGGCGGTACCGAATCGCAGGATTGGGCGGAAATGCTCATGCGGATGTACATCCGTTATGCCGAACGCAGTAAATTTAAAATTACAGAGGTTGATTACCAGGAAGGCGATGTGGCCGGGATTAAATCGGTAACGCTCGAATTTGACGGCGACTATGCTTATGGATATCTGAAAGGAGAGAACGGTGTGCACCGGCTGGTGCGGCTTTCGCCATTCGATTCCAACCACAAACGGCACACCTCCTTCGCTTCGGTTTATGCCTACCCGATCATCAACGACGACATAATCATTGAAATCAATCCTTCAGACATAAGCTGGGATACCTTTCGCAGCAGCGGCCCCGGCGGACAGAATGTAAACAAGGTGGAAACCGCGGTTCGCCTGAAACACGAACCATCGGGCATTGTCATCGAATGCCAGGAGACCCGCTCACAAGGACAGAACCGTGAAAAAGCACTAAAGTTGCTGAAGTCCCAGTTGTATGAAATCGAACTTCGCAAACAGCGTGAAAAAATAAACGTGATCGAAAGCGGGAAGAAGAAAATTGAATGGGGCAGCCAGATCCGCAGTTATGTGCTTCATCCGTATAAAATGGTAAAAGACCTCCGTACAAATTGTGAAACATCCGACACCCAGGCAGTACTTGATGGCGACCTCACGGAATTTATCAAAGCGTACCTCATGGAGTATGGAAACGCAGGTTAAGAATTTCTTAAATGATCAGGATATATCACAACCCATCATGTAAAAAATCCCGTGCCGGCCTGCAATACCTTCAGGATTCCGGTGTGGCATTCACCATCGTCGAGTACCTCAAAAACCCCCTGACTGAGAAGGATATCTCAACATTACTGGTGAAATTAAATGTGACACCGCCGGATTTACTCCGAACACAGGAGGATTATTACAAAAAACAGCTGAAAGGCAAGAAATTTGAAGACCACGAACTGATCAACATCATCCTTCAGAATCCGAAACTCCTGCAACGGCCGATTGTGGAAGGAAAGTACAAAGCGGTGTTCGGCGACCCGGTTGAGAATATCACCCCCCTGCTGAAATAAGTTCCACACGATAATCATCTAACTACACACCATGAAAACACGCATCGAAAAAGACACCATGGGACCCATCGAGGTTGACATGGACAAGTACTGGGGAGCACAGACACAACGTTCACTTGGGAATTTCAAAATCGGCGAACCCGGTTCCATGCCCAAAGAGATGATCATGGGCATGGCAACCCTGAAAAAAGCAGCTGCCATGGTCAATGCCGATCTCGGAGTGCTTTCAGCCGAAAAGAAAGACCTCATTGTGAAAGCCTGCGATGAGATCCTCGATGGAAAACTGAACGACCAGTTTCCCCTTGTGATCTGGCAAACCGGCTCCGGCACTCAAACCAACATGAACCTCAACGAGGTGATCGCCAACAGGGCCCATGTCATCAATGGCGGCGTACTTGGCGGTGAAGGCAAAACCATCATCCATCCAAACGATGATGTGAATAAATCACAGTCTTCCAACGACACCTTCCCGGCAGCAATGAGCATTGCAGCCTATAAAATGGTCACAAAGGTTACCATTCCCGGGATTGAGTTGTTAAAAGCAACTCTTGCAAAAAAATCCGAAACGTTCAAAGAGATCGTGAAAACCGGCCGCACCCACCTGATGGATGCCACCCCTTTGACGTTGGGGCAGGAGTTCTCAGGCTATGTTTCTCAACTTGAACACGGGCTGAAAGCACTGAAAAACACCCTCCCTCACCTTTCCGAACTTGCACTCGGCGGAACTGCAGTAGGCACAGGGCTAAATGCACCAAAAGGTTACGATGTGCTTGTTGCAAAAAAAATTGCAGAACTCACCGGTTTGCCTTTTGTTACAGCAGAAAACAAGTTCGAATCGTTATCTGCACACGATGCCATGGTTGAGACTTCCGGGGCGCTGAAAACCATTGCGGTAAGCCTGATGCACATTGCGTCCAATATCCGGCTGCTCGCTTCCGGTCCGCGCTGCGGCATCGGCGAACTGATGCTTCCCGAAAATGAGCCTGGCTCAAGCATCATGCCGGGCAAGGTAAATCCCACCCAGCCTGAAGCCATGACCATGGTTTGCGCCCAGGTGCTGGGCAATGATGTGGCCATCAATATCGGCGGCATCAGCGGCCATTTCCAGCTGAATGTGTTCAAACCGCTGATGATCTCAAACCTGCTGATGTCGGCACGCCTGATCGGAGATGCCTGTGTATCCTTCACCGATAACTGCGCCATTGGAATCGAACCGAACATGGCAGCCATCAATAAAAATCTTGAAAATTCACTGATGCTTGTTACTGCCCTGAACCCCATTATCGGGTATGACAACTCGGCTAAAATTGCAAAGAAGGCACACCAGGAACACAAAACTCTTCGCCAGGCTGCAATGGAATCAGGACTGATCTCCGAAGAGGATTTCAACAAAGCGGTGGATCCGGGCAAGATGGTCGGACCGAAATAGAAATGTAAAATGCAGTATCAATAAAAAATAATATTCCTTTATTGGTCAATACGTTTTCATCGTGGAGGTCTTCAAGAATAATGCCTATTTCTGCATTGAAGTAGTCATTATTCTTGCTGTTTCCAAATCCTTTGTTCGCCATATAAATTCTCACTTCCTCCAACCTGGTTAACGACGTTGAGATTACATACGGTTGTTCCACAACTGCAAATAGTTCATTGACCTTGCGGGTAAACCCAAGGAGTGTATATTTTGTATCAGGGAATAACAGGTTATGTAGCTGCAAACTGGTTAGATAATCTAACCAGGAAGAATAAAACACAGAATCATTAAGTTTGATAACGGTTTTCCCGTCTTTTTGGAGATATACTTTCTGTTCGGCACCTTCACCAATAAACTTTGTTTCATCAATACCATTGAACCAAAGGCTATTCCGTTCAATGTACTCTTCTAACTCCTTTGTTTCTTTGACTTTTGTGGATTTTGTCTGCCCAGACGTTCTATTTGTTCCTTTGCCTGCTCTAAGGTAACCGGCTGTTGTTTGGATAAGATTTCCTGGGCTAATTTTGCCCTTCCCTGAAATGATATCTTCAAGTTCATTTCTTAATTTTTTGTCAAAGTTAACAAACATTTCTTAGAAATCATTTATCCTTCAATACCAGGATTCTTACTTCGTTCGATTTTCATTCGAAAACACCAACTCCTTCTTCAAACCGCTCAGCCGGTAAACAAACGCTTTCCTGACCAGTTCACTACCCCTGGTAATGCAGATCGTATCAGCCGGCATAATGGTATCATAAAGGGCTCCGTATAATGACACCGGATCTTCATAATCATCACTCAGGGCAATATAATAGGCGTCGGAACCTTGTTTCAGGTTTCCCCGAAGCTGGTTGATCCAGTGATATTTATGAATCCGTTCCAGGGTTCCCAGCGCATATACGGGTTTATTGACGGGCCCACCGACATAGTAATCAAGGTTGGCAGCCGGGAACCATCTGAATGTCAGGATCGGCGACCCTGCTTTCATACGACCCTGATCCACGTCAGATTTTGCGATCGGGGCAAACTTCCCGCCAAGCTGCCTCCATCCGGTCAGGTCATGAGAAATATCGGCAACTTTCCATCTGGTGAGCGGAACCCAGCCATACCTGATCTGCCCCATCACCGCAACAGTTACAAGCAAGATAAAAACAAGTGCCATCGTAACCGGCCAGGGGATAAGACGAAGTTTCAAATCCGGGCGCTTTGGCTCAGACAGGTAAGCAGCGGCAATCAGGATGAATCCAAGGTAACCCGGACCGGTCCAGTGAGGTAAGGTACTGCGGAACAAAGAGAAGGAGATAAAAACCAAAACCAATGGAATGCTGATCCATAGGATGATCCGTTTATAATCAGGCCGGATGAACTGCTTCCTGCGAATAAGTGCAATGAAAGCGATGAGGATGATCACCACATTCACCGGATTGTTGTAGAAGAACTCGCCTGCAATCTCAGTCAGAAAATATTGCGGCTGCAATCCAGAGGCGGTAATGCTCACACGGTTTTCATGATAGGTAAAACTGATAAAGTCATTGTCAACGTTCCACAGGACCACCGGCAGGCACAGCATTAAAAAAACCAGGAAGGCTACGTATATCTCCTTAGCTCCAAACCATTTGCGATTATAAAACAATATGTAGAAAAAAATACCGGTAATTAAAAAAACTGAATGATACTTAGACAGCATGGCCAACCCGGCAACGACACCTGCAACAGGAAAAAGAGTCCTGCTCTTCCTCAGCAATTCACGATCGGGTAATATAAGCAGAAGAAGGTATAGCGTCAGCAACCAGAAAAAGACCTGTGGCGCGTCGGGAAGAATGAAGGTACCACTAAGTACAAACCCGTAAAAAGAAGCCGAAAATAACAACGCTGCGTAAAGGCCGGTCAGCGGGTTTTTAATGAGCCTGCCTGTCAGGAACATCAGCCCGGTACTCAGCGTTCCAAGCACTACTGCCGCCAGCCTGATAAAAAACTCACTGTCAAATGTCAGGTTCAGCGTAAGTATCTGTATTACAACACCTACCATCGGCGGGTGGTCGAAGTGGCTGAATGCCGGGAATTTTGCATAGGTGAGATAATAAACCTCATCGTTACCCAGTTCAATAAAACCGGCAATAAAACCACGAATCAATGCCGATGCCGCAAGCAAAATAAAAAAAGCAAGATATATCTTACGGTTTGATGGCATATTTTTCTAATTATGGCAAAGGTAAAGATTCTCAAAAGAAACTGAACAGCAATTTTACATTCAGGAAAACAACGATCGCGCCAACGACGAGGAGCATGGTTTTTGTGGAGGAGGTATTCACATATTTCCCCATCACTTTTTTTGATGACGTCAGGTAGATCTGAAGAAATATTGTAAAAGGCAACTGTATGCTGAGAACCATCTGGGAGATAATCAGCCCCTGGTAGGGATTGGTGATGATAAAAATAAGGAGCAGTGCGACGACCAGAGAAATCATTACCCCAAGACGGGAATGGCTGTCGTGGATATCGTAAGGCTCTCCGAAAATACCGGCAAAAATGCTTCCTCCGGCCATGCCGGAAGTGATGGTGGAGGCGATTCCTGCAAAGAGAAGTGCCACGCCAAAAACCACGGCAGCATGGTTCCCCAGCAGCGGTTTCAGGATGCTTTCCGCCTGCTCCAAGGCATTCACAGGGATGTTGTTTGCGAAGAAAGCAGTAGCTGCAAGCAGGATGATCGCGCTGTTGATGGCCCATCCGATCAGCATTGAAAAGAGCGTATCGAAAAGTTCATAGTCGAGCTGCCGCTTGATCACTTTTTCATCCTCCAGGTTCCATTGGCGGCTTTGGATGATCTCGGAATGAAGAAAGAGGTTATGGGGCATGACCACTGCGCCGAGTACGCTCATCACGATAATCATCGATCCCTGGGGAAGGCTTGGTTTTACCCAGCCAATTCCGGCTTCAACCCAATTGATGTCAACCAGGGTCAGTTCATATAAAAATGAGAGCCCGATGATGGAAACAAAGGCAATGATAAATTTCTCAATCTTCTGGTAGGAATTGGTGAACAGCATGACCATTACAAAGATGAAAGCCATGACTGCACCTGCCGGGATGGGGATGTCAAACAGCATATTCAGGGCTACGGCTGCACCAAGAATTTCTGCGAGTGAAGTGGAGACGGAAGCTCCCATGGCTGATATCAGTACCGTTCTTGAAATCCAGGCAGGGGTGTGCTTATTTGCAGCCTCCGACAGGCAAAGCCCGGTGGCAATACCCAGGTGGGCCACATTGTGCTGAAGGATGATCAGCATAATCGTTGAAAGGGTAACCATCCAGAGCAGTTCATAGCCGAACTCAGAACCTGCAGCAATGTTGGATGCCCAGTTGCCAGGATCGATGAATCCAACTGTGACAAGCAATCCCGGCCCGATGTACTTGAGGATATCAAGTCCGCCGAAACGGGGCTTGTGGTCTCGCCGCCGCAGGTCTTTTATGAATTTCAGAATCATCTTGTACACCGGTTCAACTATGTAAAATCAGGATAAAAATATCGCCCTGCATCCTTTTGAAAGAACACAGGGCGAGGTGTTTTGTACTGAAACTTAGTTATTACTCTTTTTCAAATCCAAATTTCCAGACCAATGCAGCTATTACCGCGCCAAGAATCGGGGCCAGGATAAACAGCCACAGCTGCGAAAGCGCCTGACCTCCGGCAAACAATGCAGGGCCAAGGCTCCTGGCCGGGTTTACAGAGGTACCGGTAACAGGAATGGCAACAAGGTGGATAAGCATCAGGGTAACACCTATCGCCAGCCCGGCCATGGTTCCGTTTCCAAATTTGGAAGTAACAGCCAGAATGACGAAGAGGAAAAGGAAGGTCATGACGGTTTCAATGACAAATGCGCTTAAGGTGTTGTACGCTCCAAGATAACCTTCACCCCAGCCATTTGACCCCAATGCCCACTCCTGCATCTGCCAGCCCGGCTTGCCCATTACGATAAGATACAGGACCGCAGCGCCAAGTATTGCGCCAATACACTGTGCAACAATATATCCTGCGGCATCCTTCATCCCTATCCTGCCTGCTACCAAAACGCCAATGGTTACTGCAGGGTTGATGTGGCAACCTGAAATCCCTCCGATGGCATAGGCCATGGCCACAACGGAAAATCCGAATGCGACTGAAATTCCAAGAAGGCCAATTCCATAAGCACTGACTCCGGCAGGTCCTACAACATTCGCGCTTGCAATAACCGCGGATCCGCAACCAAATAACACCAGGCTGAAGGTTCCGATTAATTCAGCTAAATATTTTTTCATGGGTGTGGTATTTAAGAGTTTAATAATTTAAGCGTTTGTCACTTATTTTTTGTCAGCGAATTTCAGCAGGCTGTACTTTTGCCAGTCTGCATAGATGTATTGTGCAATGTTTACGGCAGACTGATCAACATACTGAGGATCGGTTACGGTAATATCACCCGTCCACACACCATTCGGGAAACCCCGTGTGTAAAGGCTGGCTTTCAGGTTTACCACAGATGTAGATGCCCAGTATCCTCCGGTTGAAACTTCTGAACCGCCATAGTAACCGCCACCACCATAGTAACCGCCACCGCCATAGTAACCGCCACCCCAGTAACCGCCGCCCCAGTAACCGCCATAGCCGCCTGTAACATATGTTGTCGGAGGCACATAACTTTCAGTTTTATCAGTTCCCTTGTAAATAAAAACCAGAATTGCGTCAACCCCAAGGCTGTCACATTTCTTCTTGATTTCATCAATGGAATATTTGATATTGGGATTGAGGAAATCAAGCGAACCGATTGATTTTAATCCCTGTTTTTCGAAATAGGCAACAACCGACTGTTCAAATGGTTTCATGTATTCCAGTTTCTCAAACATTGGCATGACAGCCACCTTGGAAACCTGAGATTTGTAATCCGGGTTCTTCCAGCTGGTCAGGGTGACCGGTGAACCACACGAAGAGAGCATAAAGACGGCAACAACGGCCAGTAAGCCTAGATAAAGTTTTCTTGTTTTCATAGATTATGGTTTTAGAGGGTAAAGATAAAACAATTTACTTCAGATATTGCATAATTTTCTCGGTAGCACCACGGTTGACCGCAACATAGTCACTGCAGATTGTGGATAACCGCTCGTGTTCATGATGACTTCCGGTGATCTCCAGTACTTTTTCGGTCAACTCACCGGAAGAAGTGATGCTGAATGCTCCTCCCAGTGCCACAAGTTCGCGGGCTTCACGGAACTTATGGTAGCCTGGTCCAAAAAAAACCGGAACGCCAAATGTAACAGGTTCCTGAATATTATGGAGCCCGCTGCCAAAAGCGCCTCCAATAAATGCAATGGTTGCATAGCGATACAACCGGGCAAGAATTCCGACTGAATCGATGATCAACACATCGGTTTGTCCTGCATTTTCTTCATTCAACTCAGACAAACAAACCACTGGCTGGTCGATGTGTTCCCTGATAAACCTGATCCTTGCCGCTGATGTATCATGCGGGGCAATAATGAACTTCATGTTTAACCCCGGTTCCTTCATCAAAGGGAGATAAACGGCTTCATCAGGCTCCCAGCTGCTTCCTGCAATGAAGACCTTCTTCCCCGCACAAAATTTTTCGATCAGCGGGAGCGGTGCTGACCGGGCGGCAATGGAATACACCCGGTCGAAGCGGGTATCGCCTGTTAAAGTCACTGATGCGATGCCTGCCGATTTCAGCAACTCCACGGATTCCGGGTTCTGAACAAAAAACCGGGTAACATAGCCAAGATGCAGACGAAACCATCCTCCATACCATTTAAAAAAATGTTGCTCTTTTCTGAATAATGCCGAGATGAAATACAATGGAATGTTCAGATCGTGAAGGCGCTTCATATAGTTAAACCAGAAATCATACTTGACGAAAAAGACGGTCTCCGGCTGAACAATTTTCAAAAATTTCCTGGCGTTGGTTTGCGTGTCGGGCGGGAGGTAGCAAACATAGTCGGCTTCTTTGTAGTTTTTCCTGACCTCATAGCCCGATGGGGAAAAAAATGTCAGCAGGATCTTTTTTTCAGGCCATTTTTCTCTGATGGCTTCAATTACAGGTCTCCCCTGTTCAAATTCTCCCAGTGAAGAAACATGGAACCAGATAATTGGATTGTCACTTCGGTCAATGTGTTTCAGCGCATCTTCAAGATTCCTCAACAGATTGCGGCGGCCTTGCACCCACTGCCTTGCTTTCCCGTTAAACAGGGCAGCTATTCTGACCAATAACCCGTAAGCGCGAATTAATATTGAATAAATTAACCGCATATTAATACATGTAAAACTCCTTCGGCACCCTCCTGTATAGCGGAATGATCCAGCACACCTTTACAGTATATAACTGGCTGCTTAACTTTCCGGAAGTTGGTTCCCCTGTATTGGAATCGTGATCCCGGTAAGGCGATGTCCATGCCTGTGTAAAATCGAAGGATAACGAAAAATTCAGTAATCTTTTATTACTCAGATACATATAACCTACTGATCCGGTCACGGCGAATCCTCCATTGAGCCGGTCATACCCCTTTTTGTAATCTCCAAGGAGTTGCGGAGCAGTATTGCCCGGGTTGTGTATCCTGATCTTATCCTGAAAATAACCGGCTCCTGCCAGCAGTGTAATCCCGCAGTTTGGGTTTGGGGAGAGCACCGGGATCACCTTCCCGAATTTAGCGAAGAAATTATATCCGCGTTCGTAATAAATGATATCGGCATACATGCCATTCGCATCTATCACAAAGCCATCTTTGGTCGAAATCCTTTTAAGCAGGGAATCGGAGTTTTTTACCGTCTGGCCAAACATGAAATTCCCTTCTACCCCAAATATCCAGTTTTGTTTGGTTTTAAAAAGAAAGCCACCGCCAATGCTGGAATTACCCCCGAACTGTTTTGCAAGATCACCCCCCGGAAACTGATACCCGTAAGTGGCATAAACCAATGATGTAAAAATGGTTGAATCATGAATGTTTACCTGGGCAACCAGACCTGAAGCAGAAATGAGGAGGAAAAAAATGAAGGCGGATATTTTGCGATGCATCTTGCAGTAATCAATTTGTGAAACCAGCGAATTCACAACAAATTTAAGCATTTTTGATATTGAGCAAGTGCAAAAAATTCAACCCCCTATTCAACAAGATGTTATGGGTATGGTCTGATCAGGATTTTTTTGTAATTTTGACAACTATAAGATATGCAAATTCCAAACTGACCAAATAGCAAATTTTAACATTAAATAATCCATTCTCTATGCGAAAATCCTTGTTTGTCCTGTTGCTGCTGCTGGCAGGTTTCAGCTACCACTCGATGGCCTGTACCAACTTTATCTTCACAAAAGGAGCCACCACCGATGGTTCGGTGATGATTACCTATTCGGCTGATTCACATACGCTCTACGGCGAACTGTATCACTGGCCTGCCCGTGACTGGCCTGCAGGTTCCATGCTCGACGTTACCGAATGGGATACCGGAAAGCCATTGGGCAAAATTCCACAGGTAAAACACACCTTTAATGTGATCGGCAACATGAATGAACATCAGCTTTCCATTGGTGAAACCACATTTGGCGGCCGTGAGGAGCTTGCCGAACAACCTGGTGCCATCGTCGATTACGGAAGCCTGATTTACATCACCCTCCAACGGGCAAAAAACGCCAGGGAAGCCATCCGTACTTTTGGTGAACTTGTTGCAAGCTATGGTTATGCAAGCAGTGGTGAATCATTCTCGATCTCCGATCCGAACGAAGCCTGGATCCTCGAAATGATCGGCAAGGGCAAAGGTGAAAAAGGAGCTGTATGGGTTGCCATGCGCATTCCTGACGGGTACGTGAGCGGTCATGCCAATCATCCCCGTATCACTCAATTCCCGATGAATGATCCCGAAAATTGCATCTATGCACCCGACGCAATCTCGTTTGCCCGTAAAATGGGCTGGTTTACCGGCGAAGATAAAGAATTTAGTTTCTCTGATACTTATGCACCCCTCGATTTCATGGGAGCACGCGCCTGCGAAGCACGGGTATGGGCCATGTTTAATCGCATCAACTCCACCATGGGCCAATACCAGGACTATGCCATGGGCCATATCATCAAAGGTAAATACGGCTACCCCACCAACCGCATGCCTCTCTGGGTGAAGCCGGATAAAAAATCCTCTGTTAATGATGTTATGAACCTGATGCGCGAGCATTACGAAGGAACCAAAATGGACATGACCAAGGATATCGGCGCTGGTCCTTTTACTTCGCCGTATCGCTGGCGCCCCATGACCTGGAGTGTTGACAGTGTTGGATATGTGCACGAACGCGCAACCTCAACCCAGCAAACCGGCTTTGTGTTTGTCTCCCAGTCACGCAACTGGCTGCCCGACCCCATTGGCGGAATCCATTGGTTTGGCGTTGACGACACCTACACCATGGTCTATTCACCCATGTACTGCAGCATGACGAAAGTGCCTGATGCTTTTAAGGTTGGCAATGGCGACATGCTCACCTACTCTCCCACTTCTGCTTTCTGGGCTTTCAGTATGGTCTCCAACTGGGCATATACAAAATACGATTACATGATCAAGGATATCCAGCCGGTTCAGCAGGATCTTGAAAAGAAATATGCGGCCGAAGTTGTTGACGTTGATAAGAAAGCCGAAGCACTTTACAAAAAGGATAAAGCTGCCGCTGTCAAGTATTTAACCGATTATTCAATTAAAACCGGCCAGGCAACAGTAAAACGCTGGCAGGAACTTTTCCAGTACCTTTTTGTGAAATACATGGATGGAAATATTAAGAAAGAGAAGGATGGGAAATTTGAACGCAACCCATATAACCAGGCTGTTATGCCGTCACAGCCAGGCTATCCGCAATGGTGGCTGAAAGAGATTGTCAAGCAGCATGGCGAGGTAATTAAACAAATCGGAACTTCAGGACACTAAAAATGGAAGAACAAAACGCCTCATCACGCACATACAAGATCGTTCTCTCTGTTTTAGCGCTCCTTCTGCTGGTGCTCCTGTTCTGGTTGTTTATCCAGCGGTCGCAGATGATGAAACTGATCAAAGAAAAGGAGACAGAGAAAGTCGCATTGCAGCACAACCTCGACTCCCTGATGACCGAACACAACAAAATCAAGGTTTCTTACGGCGCCCTCTCTGATTCACTGAAAGCCAAGGACAGCCTGATCCAGGTGAATGCACTGGAAATCAAGAAACTCCTCGACAATCAATGGGATTATAACACCATCCACAAGAAGTTCGAGCGTTTGCAGAAAGTAGCCCAGGGATACGTTCATCAGATGGATTCGCTCTATACGGTCAACAGGGAACTGAGTGCTGAAAATGACCGGATCCGGGAAGTGGTAAAGACCGAACAGAACCGGAATCAGAACCTGATGAAAGACAAAGAGGAACTCAAGGAAAAGATGAACTCCGCCGCTTTCATCAAAGCATACAATGTCACTGCTTCACCATTCAGGCTGAAATCGGGAGGCACCAAAGAACAGGTTACCGACAAAGCCAGCCGCACCGACCGGATCAGGATATGTTTTACCCTTGGGGAGAATCCATTGGTAACACCGGGCAAAAAGAACATCTACATCCGCATCGTTCGCCCCGACAATGTTGTGGTGATCAAAAGCAAGTACGATACGTTTACATTTAACGGGCAAACGCTTCCTTTTTCTCTTCGCGAAGATGTTGATTACCAGGGCAAGTCGATGAAGGTTTGTGTTGACTGGACCAAGAAAAACAACGACGCTCCTGCGATGAAAGGGAAATATATGGTCACCGTTTTTGGTGATGACAAGGAAATCGGGACAGGTTCATTTGATTTGAAATAACTCCATTCTTATGAGAATCGGGATTTTAACGGCCGGCGGTGATTGCCCCGGGATCAACGCGGCCATCAGGGGAGTTGGCAAAACAGCCATCCTCGAATATGGCATGGAGGTGATTGGCATCTCTTCCGGTTTCCTCGGCCTCATCAATGAGGAGTATGTCAAACTGGACGAAAATGTACTCTCCGGGATTCTCACGCTGGGAGGCACGATCCTCGGAACATCCAGGGAGAACCCGTTTAAGAAAAGCAAGACATTCAATGCCGTTGACAAGCCCAAGCTTATCAGGAAACATTACCAGGAACTTGGGTTGGATGCGCTGGTCTGCATCGGAGGCAACGGAACCCAGCGCACGGCTGCTCAGTTGTCGGAGATCGGGCTTAACGTGATCGGGATCCCGAAAACCATCGACAATGATGTGTGGGGAACCGATGTTACGTTTGGTTTCGATTCGGCCCTGTGGATTGCCACGGAAGCCATCGACCGGCTGCATACCACGGCCAACAGCCACAAGCGCATCATGGTCATCGAGGTCATGGGACATCATGCGGGTTGGCTTGCGCTCTATTCGGGCATGGCCAGCGGCGGCGATGTGATCCTGCTGCCTGAAATACCATTCGACATCAACCAGGTAGCCCGTTGTCTGAAAAGACGGGCCATCAACAAGAAACCCTACTCCATCGTGGTCGTCGCTGAAGGAATCCCTACGCCGAAAGGGGAAGGAGCAGGCCGGTATGTGGCCAACAGCATCAAAGAGTTGACCGGCCTCGAAACCAGGGAGACTATCCTCGGCTACATCCAGCGCGGAGGCAGCCCTTCGCCCATGGACCGTGTGCTTGCCACCCGTTATGGCGCCTACGCAGTAGAGTTGATCGCCCAGAAACGGTTCGGGGAGATGGTTTCACTCAAAGGCGATTCCATTACTTCTGTTTCCCTGGCAGAAGTCGGTGGAAAGCTACGGCTGGTACCCGAAGATCATCCGCTGATTGAAAAAGCACGGAAGATGGATGTCTGCTTTGGGAAAGAGAGCTGCTGATCGTGTATTATTGAACAATAACTTTCTCGCTTGCAACCGTTTGTTTATTATACAATAACCTGAAATTATAGACCCCCGCTATCCAATGAGAAACATCTATATCCAGAGAAGCCTCAGCAAGAATATTCTCCTTTTCATAAACCCTCTTACCAGAAATATCATAAACCTCGAGTACCGCTGATTTCCATTGATGGTATACAGTGGTTGAACCAAAGCCATTGTTTGAATCTTTAACGACAAGATATTTAGGAAACCCCACAGTCAGGTTTTGATTTGCAGGATTGGGGAAAATCTTTAATGTCGCCGTTTCGGGATTGGTAAGTGGCTCATCCATACCTACCAGAACATCGCAATTTAGGCTAATTGTGTGAGAGACAATTGTATCCGGGCATAAACTATCATAGGTAAAAGGATGGGTATAAATCGAATCGTAGTCTAAGTTGGAATTAACTTTATATAGTGTTATCCGGGAGCTTCCATTGATGTAACTATTCCCAATTGTAATTATTTTGTTCTCAAAGGTTTTGGAGGACCAATTAACTCCACTATGATTAGGATCAGGCAAATTTCTCATCGTTTTAATTATTCCCATTGTATCAGTTTTCAGCAAAGCCAATTCGTTGTCTGTTCCATTCATAGTCCAACCGGCTCCAAATACAAGGGAGGAGTCATTCAAAAATACAATTGTCACTGCATTTCCCCCATAAGAGCTTGGAATCAATTCGACATTCATCATCTCGTAGCCATTTCCTGAAAACTTTAAAAGTTCCGGACTATTGTTCCTTCCTGCTGAATAATAATTACCATGAATATCCTTCACTGTAGCATTCGCCTCACCAATGAATCCCAGTCCAGTATGTTGGCTGTAAGCAAGTGTCCAGTTAACAATACCTGCTGTATCGGTCTTTATATAATATGGCATGATCCAATTCGGATAATAACAATATCCCGTTAATAAAAAAGTTGAATCGTCAGAATACATCGTTCGAATTCGCTCTGAAACAACATTCGGATCACCATTAAAAATCCTGTACCAAACCAATTCTCCCAGACTGTCAAATTTAAACATCCGTATAAGGTCCTCCTGGTTATTGCCATAGAATAGGGCCGCTAATACATAACCCCCGTCAGCTGTCGGTTTAACGCTTATGGATCCATCGCTGTTATTATCATAAAGGATCGCTTTGCACCATTCCAATTCTCCACAATTATTTAACTTCATAACATAGGGATCGGAATGAGGAGGGTTAAAATTGTCAGTTGTGCCACATACTATGAAACCATGATCGGGAGTTTGTTCGATATTTGCTGTGTTAGTTAAATTAATCCCATCTCCGATTTTAATATCCCACAATTGGTTGCCATTGACATCAGTTTTTATAATCCAGCCATATTTACCGTAATTCACTGAACCGGCCAAAATATATCCCTTATCGTAATTTTCAATACAATAACTCGAAAATGGTCGTTGTCCATATCCGTAATGCCGTATCCATTCCTGGGCGAACGATACACAGGTCAGGATAATGAGGATAATGATAAGCAAGAATTTTTTCATGGTCATAGAACTTAAAAAGGCTGTCTCAAAACAATTTTTGAGACAGCCTCAATGATCCATCATTATTTTGAAATTACAAATTTCCCGGAACCAAGTGTTTGTCTCCCATGAGTCATTTTACAAAGATAAATACCGGATTTAATATTCCGGCAATCGATGAGAATTTGATCGTGTAGGCTCGTCATGTTGCGCTGCTCAATTTTCTTCCCTCCTCCTGAGTAAATCGTTAAAACCATGCTTTCCGAACCGCTAACCTTACCTGTAAAGTTGTATTCAACAATCACGTATTGCTGCGCAGGATTCGGAAACAAATTGAGTAACCCATCGCATGATAACTTTATCCGCTTCGGGTCGTTTCCTGCCATGGATGATTTTGTTTCATCCGGCAAGTCAACCGGTTCCTGGTAGGAGATTAGTTTGTTTGATAATAGAACATTTCTGGCATAAGTTTGAACTGGTTCCGAACCTCCAATGACGAGCTCCATTAATTGGTTTTGTTGAGTAGTATTGATATCAAAGATAAGGATTTTGGAATAGTTATTCTGCAATTATCGCCAACAGAATGATCCAGGTATTCCATCCTTGGTGTTGGCTGTTGAATGTGAATGCAATGGCTTACGAAACTCTGGGTCTTATAATTTGTCTTGTATGTTTGTTTAAATTATTTGGCTAAAGCCAATAATTTGTTGGCAACCCTTCAAACCACTGGCTAAAGCCAGTGGCAATTGATGAAGCAACCTCCATAATTCATCACCACGAACGCTGTGTGGCCGAAAAAATACCTGAAGATAGCGAGGTTAAATTAAGCAGAATCGTAATATGGATGAATCTTTTTGATCATTGAACTATAACTTTCTCGCTTGCCACCTGTTGCTTGTTGTATACAAGGCGGAAATTGTACACACCCGCTACCCAATGAGAAACATCTATATCCAGAGAAGTCTCCGCACGAATGATCTCCTTTTCATAAACCCTCTTACCAGAAATATCATAAATTTCGAGGATTGTTGATTTCCAATGATGGTAAACGGTTGTTGAACCAAACCCATTGCTCGAATCCTTAACGACAAGATATTTAGGGGACTCAACTGTCAGGTTTTGATTTGCGGGATTAGGGAAGATCTTTAATGTCGTTGTTTCAGGCTTGTTCAAGGGCTCATCCACACCTACCAGCACATCGCAATTTAGGCTAATTGTGTGAGAAACAATTGTATCCGGGCATAAACTATCATAAATGAATGGTCGGGTATATACCGAATCGTATTCGAGATTGGAATTCACTTTATAAAGAGTTAACCGGTAACTACCATTGATGTAACTATCCCCAATGGTGATTATTTTATTATCAAAGGTTTTTGCCGACCACCAGAGACCATTATGATCCGGATCAGGTAAGTGTTTAATTGCGTGTACATTGCCCAGGGTATCCGTTTTAAGAAGTGCCATTTCATTATCAGTTCCATTCAATGACCAAGATGATCCAAATATGAGTGTGGTATCATTAAAATATACCAAAGTCGTGGCATTGCCGGAATAAGAACCTGGTATCAATTCGACATTCATCATCTCGTAGCCATTTCCTGAAAACTTTAAAAGTTCCGGACTATTGTTCCTTCCTGCTGAATAATAATTACCATGAATATCCTTCACTGTAGCATTCGCCTCACGAATGAATCCCAGTCCAGTATGTTGGCTGTAAGCAAGTGTCCAGTCCACATTCCCCGATGTGTCGGTT
>CAIYJU010000057.1 GCA_903926565.1 uncultured Bacteroidales bacterium | reverse complement strand
ACGACATTCTGTAATCCATATAATCATCAGTCACCGGTTGTTGCAGGCATCGGCAGCCCCGAACCAGGCAGCAATACAGGCAGCAACTCATTTTTCAGGATCTATCCAAACCCGACCCCCGGCAAATTCACACTTGAGCTGAATGGCGATGTCACAGCAGCCCAGGTTCATGTGGAAATCTTCGGGATACTGGGAGACAGGATCCTGTCAAAAGACATGCAGATCGACCGCAGGCAGGAATTTTCCCTGGCAGAAAAACCGACCGGAGTCTATGTTGTTCACGTAACTTCTGGCGTTGCTTCGGAAACGGAAAAAATTATTAAGCGATAAAAGCACAGAAAAAAATAAAATAAATCGTTTTTTTCTTGACATGGATTGTTATTAATGTTATTTTTGTTGAGTTATTCAAGTATAAAAAGGAATATGAAGTACTTTCACTGGTTTAAGGGTCTAGCTTTCATTGCCTTAGCCTGCTCTGTCTCCGCACAGGGAAGTACATTCGTTTTTAATACCCCTGATAACGATCTTCAAAAAAGTGAAGCATCCTCAGGTTATACAATATCCGTTTCTGCTGAACAGTCTCAAAGTTCCCAGGCTTCGGCTAACCTGACCATTTCAGGTGAAAATAGTACAGTAAGCGTTGAGAAGAAAGGTACTGTTACACTTGTTGCCGGTAAATCGATTGTTCTTCATCCGGGAACAAAGATTTCAGCTGGCAGTTTTATGTATGCTTCAATAGAGACTGTATCGAAGAATGGCAAACGGCAGAAAAAAGAAGTTACCCTGGTTACTGTCGAGGAAAATGAGAAAATTGAAGAACAAGCCAGTCTGGCCGTTGCATACAATCTCTTCAGGCCGATCCCTGCACGTAATAAAGGTTATCTTCATGCGGGTGATGCAGAAAATGGTAGTTTTTATGCTTCAAATTATGAATTATCAGGTGTAGCTCCGGAGCAACAGAGAAAAGTGGCTGTTGACAGTCGTTTTCTTCCCGAAGTTACCCGTCAGCAATTGTCAGTTAATTATTATTTGGTACCGGCAGTCTATGCTTACCGGTCTGAAGCTCCGATGGTGCTGCGCTTGTGAAATTTTCCCCATCATCGCGCTGATTATTTAACAAAAAAAATTATTAGTAAATAACAATATACAAATATATAATATTATGAAAAAGATTTTAGTAGTTTTAGCTCTCGTTCTCTTAGGTTCAGTTTCTTATGCACAGTGGTCAGGTGGTGCCGGCACCCAGTATCTGGTGACTTCAGGTAATGTTGGTATCGGTATTACTGCTCCTGCAGCAGACCTTTCCATTTATGACCCAACAGGTGTTGCTGCCATTCTTTTGGATTGCGGTACTGCAACCAATACCACTAAAGGACAGTATACAATGAGTGCAAATGCTGGTGCCGATTTCTATCGCAATGTTCTCAGGAAAAATGCTTCCGGTCAGTATGAAATGTTACAGACCCTGCAGTCAAGTGCACTTGGTGGAGCAACTTTGGCGTTCCTTTATGTAAACACAACTACCAAAAAATTCGAAATGCGCAGTGGTATCCAGGATGTTGAGTTCCAGAATACTGGTACTTATTCATTTGGCATGGCCGGTCTCGCAGTTCCAGCAGGTGCCAAAATGGCCATCGGTGGTAAAGTTGTTTGTAAAGAAATCGAAGTTACTTTAACCGGTTTACCTGACTTTGTTTTTAGCTCAGACTATAAATTAAGGTCATTATATGATGTTGAAAACTTCATCAACACAAACAAACATTTACCAGACGTTCCAAGTGCACGTGAAGTAACTGAAAACGGTTTGAACCTTGGTGATATGAACGCTACCCTTCTCCAGAAGGTTGAGGAACTCACACTGTATATGATCAACTTACAGAAGGAAAACGATGCATTGAAAACACGCGTTAGCAATCTTGAGAAATAGTATTTCGCCTGATTTCTTGTAACAAAAGTGACAAGCCCGGATACATTTGTAGACGGGCTTGTTTATTTGTAACAGGAAGATATCCCTGTAAATCTGTACTAGTTGTTTTAATTTTCTATGTATTTTATCAGACAATTTTTTAAGGAGTCCATTGATTTTTTTTATCAGATTTATCTTAACAGGATGCTGATACTCAATTTAAGCGTGAGAGATTTTGAGAAAAAGTACATCAGCAATTTTTTTGGTTTTGTCTGGGCGATTCTTGATCCACTGGCTTTTGTTTTAATTCTTTACCTGGTTTTTGGAAGCCGTTATGGTAAGACAAATCCGGAAGAAGTACCGTTTGTCGTTTATCTGATCACGGGTTATATTGCGTACGATCTTTTTAGTGGAACGCTTCAGAGTATTATTACATCAATTTTCGACCACTCATTTCTCCTTAAAAAGGTTAATTTTAAAGTAGCAATTCTGCCTATTGTTACAGTTTTTTCCCATTTGATGTTACATGGTATCGTTCTCATTATTTGTATTGTTGTTCTGCTTTTTAATAATATATACCCTGTTTTTTACTGGTTTCAATTGCTTTATTATATCCTGGCTCTTTCAGTGCTGTTGGTATCGTTAGGGTGGTTGACATCATCTATTTTTCTATTCTTTCCGGATATTAAAAACATTGTTGGAATTATCACTCATGCGCTGTTTTTTCTTACTCCGATTTTTTGGAATATGCAGGGGTTACCACCTGGTAATCAGTTTGTCCTGAAACTTAACCCGATATTCTATATAGTAAATGGTTATCGCGAGAGTTTGACAAATCACAGGGGTTTCTGGACACATCCCGCATTGACCTTGTATTTTTGGACTTTCTGTCTATTTACGATGGTAATAGGCGTGATTGTATTTAAAAGGCTAAGACCTCATTTTGCTGATGTTGCTTCTTCCTGATAACAAGTCCTTCAACTATTCTTTAAAACACCTATGAGAGAAAATGAATCTGTAATTGTCCTGTCTGGGGTTTCTAAAAAGTATAAGCTTTTTAACAACAAACAGGAAAGGATGAAGGAAGCGCTGCACCCTTTTAAGAAGAAATATCATAAGGAATTTTATGCACTCAATGAAATAGATTTAGATGTTAAGAAAGGGGAGATTCTTGGGATTGTCGGGATGAATGGTTCCGGAAAATCTACGCTGTTGAAAATTATAGCCGGGATAATTCCACCCACCCAGGGAGATGTTATTGTGAACGGTAATGTAGTGCCGCTTTTAGAACTGGGAGCTGGTTTCAATCCTGAATTCAGCGGGTTGGAGAATATTTATTTTTATAATAGCATCCTTGGCTACTCTCGTCATGATACAGATGCCGTTCTGGAAAAAATTCTGGATTTTGCTGAAATCGGCGATTTTATCCATCAGCCAATTAAAACCTATTCGTCAGGAATGAAGGCAAGGCTTTCTTTTGCCGTTAGTGTAAATATCAATCCTGATATCCTGATTATTGATGAAATTCTTTCAGTAGGCGATGAATTATTCAGAAGGAAAAGTTTTTCCAAAATTGAGGATTTTTTCAGGGCAGGAAAAACGATTTTATTTGTTTCCCACGGAGCCCAGAATATTAATCAATTGTGTACCCGGGCTGTCATGATGTATAATGGAAGAATTGTTCTTGATGGCCCCCCCAAATTCGTCACCATGAATTATGAAAAATTCATTTTTTCACATCCATTTCAGAGGGAACGACAGTTGGAATCATTTAAAAGTTTAACTCATGGGAGCATGACTGCTGAAAATGATGAAGGCAGCCATAGTTTTAACCACAACTCAAATTCGTTGATTGCTGACGTACCGGATCATCAATTTGTTAAAAGTGATGCCTATTTTATTGATAACTTCATTCCTAAAAGCACTGTAATAACAAAGAATGCAAACCTCGATGTGTCATTTGTCCGCGTTGAAAATTCTTTGGGAGAAGAGGTGAATTGCATTGTTGCCGATGAAGAATATGTGATTTCGTATCAGGTTAATTTTTCGGAGGATGTTGGACATATTAACCAGGGAATCGGTTTTAAAACCGAACTTGGTGCTGTTGTTACATGGAGGTACTATCCGGATTGTACCAACTTTTCTGAGAAATATTACAGAAATGGTGACATATTAAAGGCCAAATGGAGGTTCAGGTGTTTTTTAATCCCATCAACCTATTTTATTGGTCTCACAATCAAGGCAAAAGGTGAAAACGGAGGCACTGTTATCTACAAAGGAGCAGATATTGACGTTTTTAAAGTGCTAGGAGAAAAAGGGCATGATCGCGGAGGTTATTTTGATGCAGGATTCATTATTGAGATAACTTAAAGAGTCATTTCTCAATCTAATACACCTGGTTAATTATCAGAAAAATGAATCAGTTGCACAACAGGGAGATTGTTGATTTCGAAGAAAAAATCGATGCGGTTACCCCGGTTTTATTTTATTCTTTCAGAAAAGGTCTAGATAGGTTAATTAAATTAGGGATATCCAACTATGCAGGAATCGTATTGGAAACCTGCGATTTTACCCCAGACAATCCCGACTGGCAGATACGGGTTCTTTATCACCATTGTGTGGTAATGAAAAAACCCGTTAAGATAATTTCCATTGTACCTGAGCCAATCTCTGAAAATATTCATGCTTTTTTTAACCATGTTGAGTTTACAAAGGATTCAGCTGGTTTGCCTTCAATTGATAAGCTGGATGAATTAAGGGATTATTTTTTGGAGAATTTCGACCATAAGCAAGTTCTCAGGTGGTTTGATACCCATATTCAACCGGTTTTTAACATAGATGTTTTTGATCATCCATTTCCCGATTCCGGAACTTTAATGGTTGCCAAAGATAACGTTGAGATATTGTTGGTGAGGCACGATGTTGATATCCGGGAAATTGCTGGTTCAATATTAAACTTCCTTGGAGTTTCGCCCATACCAGGAGAATCCCTTGATCGTGTAGTGGAATGTGAACCATGTTCGGTCTGTGACAGGCTTTCTGATTTTGTTATCCTGCCATATCAATACATTCATGACCTGACGGAATCAAGATATTTCAGGCATTTTTTTAATGATGCAATCAAGGAGCAGATTGCCTTAAAGTGGTGTGATTTTAACAGAACCCATCCCCTGGATATTTTAAAGAAAACCTTGATTCATATTGATCAGCCATTACCAAATTTGGCAAGGCACGACCTGACGAAGTATCTCTTCTGGTATGTTGATATACCACGCACTTCCAGCAGCAGTGTCAGAGTTGAGCTGGGAACCAGATTTGGTGCGGCATACGGAAAAAGAAACCTGATCGAGAAAAATCACGCAACAACCAGCATTTTGGCAAACCATATCCCTGCCAGGATCATGCGGAAGCATACAGGCGAATTGTTGTGGAACAGGATGTTTAAATTTTCATTAATCAGGAACCCATGGGACCGGATGTTGTCGATCTATAATTACAGGATTCGGATTGGAAACATTCCGGAAACATTGTCATTTCATGATTATATTGTCGAATTGGCCAGATCAAGGGGTGCCGGTATCTTTAAATATCATGGATTTTATCTAAGTAATTCAGAATATATCCTGGGGGAACAGGACGAGATGCTGATCGATTATGTTGGAAAGTTCGAAACGAGAGAGGAAGATTTGAAGAAAATCGCAGCACGCATTGGGTGTCCTGAATTGGGAAATATAAAACTGCAGACGGGAAGAATCAACGATCTCCATTATAGTCATTTTTATGATGATTCAACAATGCGAATCATTGCTGAACTGTATGCAAAGGACCTGGAAAATTTTAATTATACTTTTGAGGAATCAGATTGATTGATATATGAATCCAGGGTTTGTGGCAAATCTGTCTGACTTGTTACAAAACCGGATTCAACTACTGAATTAAACAGGATGAGCCTAATAAGAAATGGAATAGATCAGGTATTTGTCAGTCTTACCCGTAGGAACAGTTATTACTATTCTGATCGGTTGCGTGGCATATATGTAGAAAAGGGCATTAAAAGAAATGCCAATAAGTTTCTATTTATTCTCTCTCCTCCCTATTGTGGATCAACACTCTTAAATGAAATTCTTTCCACTTCGGAAAATGTTTCATGCAATAACCGGGAGGGAACCAGGGAAGGTCAGCAGTTGCCCTCTGTTAAAGATATCATGTTCAACCATGACCGGAAATGGGACGAATCTTTTGATTATGACTGGGAGATGATAAAAAGGGAGTGGATGCAATATTGGGACCTGTCAGCTCCTGTTCTACTGGAGAAAAGCCCGCCCAACATCATCAGGGCAAGGTCGATCAATAAGTATTTCACGCCAGCATTCTTCATAGTTTTTTACCGTAATCCATATGCACAGGCAGAGAGTCTGATACGAAGAAAAAGCTGGATGCCGGACAAAGCAGCTCAATTCGCAATCAGGTGTTTGAAGTATCAAAAATCCAATATTCAGTCGTTTCACAGGGCGGTGAGTCTATCGTATGAAGAGCTCACTGAAAACCCCCTACAGGCAAAGGAGCTGCTGGTAAAATTTTTACCGGAGCTGGCTGACATCAGTATTGACCTGGAATTCGATGCCCATAATTTCAAAAACAAGAGCATGGGTATCACCAACCTCAATGATGAGAAGGTTAAGTGTTTGACAAAGATCGAATTCGATGCTATAAATTCCGTTTTCAAGAGGAATGTGGACACCCTCTCATTCTTTAATTATCAGCTTGTTGAATTGTGAGTCCGTAAATTAAGGAAATATCTTACTTTTGATGTTTGAAAATTGCAAAGAGTGAAGGTCGATTATCATATCATACAATGGACAAAGCCGAGTTTTTAACTATCTACAGAACTTTTGAACGGATCGATATTGTGAAGCAGACCTTGCCCGGAATTGTGGCAGAGACCAGGCGCAATGATGCAAGATTAATCGTTCATGATTCGACTGTAAATGGCCGGGATCAAAAATGGAAGTATCTTCAGGATCTCAATAAGGAGAATGATTTTTTTCTCATTCTTTCTACGAATATGGCCGCCGCACATGTGGTGAATATGTGCCTGCAACTGGGTCAGTCATTATATTCACCGGAATATATATGCCTTGTTGAGGATGATCACGGGTTTGTGGAGGGGATCATCCCCGAAATGATCCATGCAATGAAGACATATTATGGAAAAATTTCGCCCAATGGCCTTAGGTTCGGCCTTTTTACAGGCTGTGGTGAGCACAATACGAAACGGAGGGACTTTTTACCTGAAGGACACGCTTTCCCTGCTGCTGATAATACCCCGGCACAGTTTGGCAGGGCAAATGCATGTTTCAGATGTGCTCCTGCATCCCATTGGAATAATGTTTTAAAGGGGTTTGATCCTGACGAATACCTTGTTTCGAATTACCAGGTTAAGATACTGAACCAGCGAAACTACTTTAATGGTTTTACCTCAATGATTGTTAAAAACGGGCAATTCTGTAATTACATTCATTCCCGGGGAAGAGGAACCTCCGACGAGCAGGAATTGAAACGGTGGGATGAAACATATACGGCATCTGATGCCAGAAGTAAGTATAAGAAAGAGGAAGGCAACTCTTTTCCAAATGAATAACTGTTTAATCCTTGGTTTTGGGCGCAGTGGTACCAGTATGATGGGAGGGCTTCTGGAGATGTCGGGTTATTATACCGGCGACAACTCATATCAGCCCAGGTCCAGTAATCCGAAGGGTTTTTTTGAAGATGCCCGTATCAACAGCATCAATGAACGCATCATGGAGCCATTCGATGGCCTTGAGGTTCCATCTGGCTATTCACGATCTGATAAAACATATTCTCCTTTTAAGCCACGGAGAGGCCATCGCTGGCTGTCATATCTTCCGGCTAACCTGATTATTGACAACATTGATCCGTTAATTGCAACAGAAATACAAGCTGTCCTGAATGTGTCAGGGGCATTTGCATATAAGGATCCTCGCTTTACTTATACCTTGCCGGTTTGGACCAATTTCCTGGGAGCGGATACCAGATTTATTGTCATGTTCAGGAACCCGGCATTAACGGTTAAAAGTGTATTACTCGAATGTGCAACAGCCGAATATCTGAATGATTTTTATATTGATGAAGCATTATGTTACCAGTTATGGTCAAATTCTTACCGGTATATTATCGAAAACCATCTGCCTGTTTTAAAGGAAAGAATATTATTCGTTTCGTATGAGCAGTTGATTGAAGACGGTGACATACGCAGATTATCGGAGTTTTTAAATACGCCTGTTTCAAGGGGATTTATTGAACCTTTATTGAACCGCTCAAAGAGTGAATCTGCCTGTCCGGCGAACATTGATGAACTTTACCAGACACTGGTAAGATTGTCTGAAATCTGAAAACCATACGATCATGAATATCCCGGTGACCATATATGATGAAGCGTTGAGAAAAAGTTCTGACAGAGTATTTATTTTTTCCGAGGCTCGATCAGGTTCAAACTGGCTGGTGGAAACATTAAATTCTTCCGGTGACCTGGGCTTGTTGAAGGAAATCATGCAACCAGGGCAGCAGAAGGAATTCAAAGCAAACCATCCGGAGTACTTTGAGAAGAATTCAGCAGATGTTTTGTATATGGAGAAGCAGTTGTCGTATTTGGACAAACCGAAGCGAGGTTGTAAAATCCTTTTTCCGCAGGCTGTTCGGTTTATGGATTTGTATGAATTTCTGTTCAGCTACAGGGATGCGAGGTTTATTTTCCTTAGAAGGCAAAATGTCGTGAAAGGAGAAGTGTCAGGATTAATTGCCGGTCAGTTTGCCTTATGGCACTCATTTGAACAGCCGCCAAAACACATGATTGAAATTGATCCTGAGTTTTTATATAAACGGGTCCTTTGGCGCGATTATACGACAACGTACTGCATGAAATTGATCAGGGCCTATTGTGGAAATTGTTTTGAAATGACTTATGAGGAACTTTTTACTGACACAAGCCGGGCGATTAATTCACTTTGTGGTTTTTTAGCAATTCACCCTGAGAACCTTATACTGGGCAGAGAGGTAAAGTCAAATCCACATTCTTTAACAGAAATGATAAGTAACTATGATGAGGTTAAAACGTTTTTTGATGATAAACCCCCGTTTCACCAGATGTTTACCTGAGGTCTGAGGTTTTTCAAGAAAGAAGTTCACCATGAACTTAAAGTTATAGACACTATTTTAGCCAGAGAATCCATGTCGTTTACCAGTTTTGTCTTTGTCGCCTTCCTTTTTTTGACCTTCCTGATATACTACATACCCCGGGTGTCGAAATATCAGGTCCTGATTTTGGTATCAGCAAGCATTGTATTTTATTGTTACCAACAGATGTTCTTCATCATATTGCTGTTATTATCTGTCAGCATTAATGTAATTTCCAGCTACTATGTGGTTTATGGACCAAAATCATGGAAAAAAAGCATCGCTCTTGCCGGTGTTGTTTTGAATTTATTGCTGCTTCTCCTCTTTAAATACGGACCATTATCGGCAAAGGTCTTTTTCAGTGAGGGAGATGCCATTGGACGCCTCCTTTTAACAATTCCGGTTCCCCTGGGCATTTCATTCTCAACCTTTCAGGGGATCAGTTTGGTCATTGATGTTTTCAGAGGGAGAGATGGTACTGCTTCTCAACTGGTCCCGGTTTCATTTCCACAACATATAAAACAAATTTTTCTTTACAGATCTTTTTTCCCTCAGCTGGTTGCCGGGCCAATAATCCGGGCTCATCAGTTTATCCCGCAAATCGGAGAGAAGAAAATTAGCGATATTGACTGGGAGTTGTGCTTTAAAACTCTTATAACAGGATATTTTTTAAAGATGGTGGTGGCTGACAATCTTAAAGATTTTACATTCTGGATCACCTATCCTTATTTTTTGTCTCAGCACTCTGGAACCCTGGTGTTTATGCTAATTGGTTATTCTTGTCAGATCTTTGCGGATTTTGCAGGATATTCGCTGATTGCCATCGGACTGGCAAGATTATTCGGGTACCGGATTCCCGATAATTTCAACTTTCCCTATATTTCAACATCGATTAAAGATTTCTGGTCACGCTGGCACATTTCACTTTCAACCTGGCTGAGGGATTATCTTTTCCTGCCGACAGCATACTTTTGCTCGGCGAGAATGCCAAAGGAAACCTACCTGGGGATAAAAACTGAAAACTGGATCTACCTTTTTTCCACCATGGTAACATTTTTTATATGCGGGTTCTGGCACGGCGCAGGAGTGTCATTTATTTTATGGGGCTGCCTCTTCGGCGCAGGCTTGGTGCTCGAAAGGTTCATAACAACTGCAATTAAGAATTACAGGAAAAGAAAGAAGATCAGAGGGGCTGCTGCCTTGGTTATTAATTTTTTTAACTGGCTGATTGTATTTAGTTTCGTTACTGTTTTATGGATTTTTTTCAAATTGTCTGATTTGAAATGGATTGAAGCTTATTTTCGTACCATATTCACAGATGGGAAGCTGGGGGAAATCAAGTTCATAATAAGTATCATCCTATATTCATTTCCTGTGGTCATATATCATCTCGTCTATCTGTTACGAAAAAACTACTGGTATGAAGGAATAAAGAAATATGAGTATGTTGGTTACGGACTAATGATTTTTTTCATTGTCACCAATAGTGGATCATCGATCTCATTTATCTATTTTCAGTTCTAATTTGTGTTCCAATGATTCCAAGGGCCGTTTTTACAGCAGTGATACTATTTGTAATTTATGCCTTGTGTAAACCGCTCTACCCTGCCGGCCAGTCACTAAATCAATGGCAGGGTAATCTGGTTAAAGCCCAGCGTTTTTTATACGGGAACCAGGATCAGGCAGAAAATATCATTATCGGATCTTCATTAACCGAGAGGTTGAATATGGGATTTTTGCCCGAATTTTACAGCCTGTCTTTTAATGGATTAAGTGTTTTCGACGGATTGACGGTAATTCAAAGAAAAGAACATCCTCCGGCACAGGTTTTAATTGAAACGAACTATATATTGCGACAAGAGCATGAGCAGTTTTCTTCCACAATTAATGCAGAAATCAATTATCAAATAAGGAAATTTATCCCGGTTTTAAGGGAAGAATATCAGCCTGTTGTCATTATTTCATCCGGATTGTCTGATTTGATAGAGAAAAAGCGGGGAAAGGGTTCTGAAAAAGCTGAAATAATTTCAGAACAAAACAGACCAGATTTATTTGCAAAACTGCTGGCCGAGCAGGTTGCGAAAAACAAAAAGAGGCCAGGTTGTGAATTGCTGTCCAGGTCATTTACAAAGTTAAGGGGGCAGGTGAATAATCTTGAAAAGCAGGGAGTAACCGTGATCTTTTATGAAATGCCGGTGGATGCAAGGGTTAATCGCCTTCCCAAACCACGTATTGTCAGAGATTATTTTCATTATTATTTCCCGGATGGGAAATACCAATTCGTGCAGCCGGTTGATTGTAATGGATTTTCAACAACTGATGGTGTGCATCTGGATGACAAGTCGGCCATTTCATTTACTAATTACTTTTTGGAACAAATCACGAAATAGGATCAGTGAAACCAGAACAACAGACAATGCGACAAACAATAAAAAAATCAACTTTGATATTAATACTTGCGGTATTTATTTGTACGCATCTTAACGGCCAGAAGCCAAATATTATCATTATTCTCGCTGATGACCTGGGATATGCTGACCTTGGGGTGCAAGGGTGTAAGGATATTCCCACACCGGCAATCAATTCACTGGCGGAGAACGGAGTCGTTTTTTCCAATGCTTATGCCTCAGCCCCACAATGCAGTCCCAGCAGGGCAGGTCTTCTCACAGGTCGCTATCAGCAAAGATTTGGTCATGAATATAATATTAATAATACCGACGATAGTTCAGGTTTGTCAATCAAGGAGAAGTTAATGGGTGAATATTTACAACCCTTCGGTTACCATACCGGAATGGTAGGGAAATGGCATTTAGGGGTAGCCTCCCAATTTCATCCGCTTCGCAGGGGATTTGATGAGTTCTGGGGCTTTCTTGGAGGTGGTCACGACTATTTTAAAACTTTACCAGGTACTAAAGCTTCCGACTTTCTGTCAGAAATCCAGAAATGGGAGAAAACCGGTACTTTCACGGGTTATCTTACTGATCGCATAGGTGAATCGGCATGTGACTTTATTGACAGAAACGGCAATCGTCCATTTTTTCTGTACGTGTCATTTAATGCACCTCACGGACCGCTTCAGGCGCCAGACAATTACCTGCAAAGGGTAAGCAGAATAGAGGATCCGATGCGAAAAATTTATGGAGCCATGGTGGTGGGTATGGATGATGCGATTGGCAACATAATAAACAAATTAAAGGAGTTGAATATTGAAGAAAACACCTTGATTTTCTTTTTAAGTGATAACGGGGGCCCAGTTAAGAGGACACATGCCTCCAATGCCCCGCTGAGAGGCGCTAAGGGAGATACATACGAAGGTGGTGTTCGTGTGCCGTTTATTGTTCAATGGAAGGCCAGTTTGCCTAAAAATATCGTGTATGAGAAACCAGTTATCTCTTTGGATATCCTGCCCACTATAATCGCAGCGGCAGGGGAGACAATGCCTGAGAATGCACATGCCGATGGGGTTAACCTGTTGCCATATATTTCCGGTGATCAATTGCAGGGAGTTCCTCATGCTGTTCTTTATCATCGTTTTTTCTACAGGACGTCCGAATGGAGCATCCGGCAGGGAGATTGGAAATTGGTGGTATCATCCGACCGGGTTAAAACAGGGGAAGACGACCTGTTATTGCCGCAAAAGCCAGAACTATACAACCTGAAAAGCGATATCGGCGAAACGAACAACCTGGCCTTGAAACAGCCTGAAATAGTCCGAAGCCTCGAAAAAGAATGGAACAATTGGAATAAAACACTGCTTAAACCAGCCTGGGGTTATTAAAATGAAAGAGTTGTTATTTCAGGCTGAATGCCTCTTTCATTACTTGTTTGACCTGTAATTCTCGATATGAAATATTTATTGCTGATAATTATCCCAATAATCATTCTCGTTAAACTGAGTTCCAGTGATGAGCCTCCATTCTGGCAAGGTCATTACGACCCGGCATACATTTACTTGTTTAACGGGTTGAATTTTGCCGATAAATATGGGAATATCGGACATTATGACAATCCCGGCACGCCAGCCCATGTAATTTCTGCCTTAATTATCAAAACCACATATATAATCAGGAATAGCCAGAAAACTTTGCCTGAAGATGTAATTCTTAATCCGGAATACTATTTGAAAATCATTGCCTGGACATTTACAATATTTAACTGTGTTTTAATCTTCTTTTCCGGGCTGGTGATTTATAAACTGACCAGTGACCTGGTGTTCGGGTTGCTTTTTCAATCCGTTGCCTTATTCTCCACAGCGATTAACTTTGCTTTTTATAGGGTCAGCCCTGAACCGGTGCTTTTTGGCACAGCGACAATCTTATGTCTGTTGTTTTTGAGGAGTTTTTACTTTGGAAAACCTCTTCATGTTTTTGTTCATCACAACGACCAGGCAAAGAGCGAATTAATTATAAAAGACTATCGTATTTCTGTGCTTGTTTTTGGAATTATTATTGGTTTTGCCCTGGCAACAAAAATTAATTCCCTGCCATTGGTCTTCATCCCTTTACTTTTATTAGATAAATTCCGGAGAAAGATAGCATATATCCTCGTTGTAGTTTTATCCTTCGTTGTATTTACCTTGCCTGTCGTGAGCTACTATCCCCGGCTTTTTTTATGGATTAAAAACATAACCATCCATTCGGGCCATTATGGTTACGGAACCAATGAAATTATCGACTCTTCAGTCTTTATGGAGAACTTCTTAAAGTTTATTAAAGGTGAGCCACTGATTGTTTTTGTGATGGTAGTTTCCTTGATAGTGATCATCCGACAGGTCATTCAAAAAAAGCACGATATCCATTTGAAGATCCTGATTGTTTTCCTTCTGGTTCAGATAGTTGAAATAATCATGGTTTTAAAGCACTTCCGGTTCCATTATTTCATGCCGATTTTGCCGACGCTTGCAGTGAATTTATTTGTAATATTGAAAATAGCAGAGTTCTCTTATAAAACAAGACTGGCAACAGTCATTCTTTTCATTGCTGCCTGTTTTGTTTTGAATTTTGTTATCAGAAAAGACAAGATTGAGGGGAGTCAGATTGTTTATCATCAAGATGATATAAATATCTATGCATACCAGAGCAGGTCACCCTTATATGCACTGAAATTTGGTGATGATTATGCAAGGAACATCAATGCCTCCCTGCTGGAAAAAGAGTTTGGAAAGCAGTGTTTTTATAATGTATGGTCAAAACAGGTTACAGATTGGAAACAGGAAATCAGCCTTGATTCATTGATGAGATTGAATCGCAACTTGTTTTTCTTTACATCAGGGAGATATGTATCAAGGATGCCTCCTCCGTTTAAAATAAAATTAATGAGTGAAGGTAAATATCAGATAGAAGCAAATTCAGCAAGCCTCGATAAATAGATTAACAGCAGCAGTCCCATTGGATAATATAAGAAAGAGTTTATTAACAGGTTTCCTAATGAACCGGTAATGGATAAAAAAGAATTAAACCCTCCTTTGATCTCGGTGATCATTTGCACCCACAACAGGGAACAGGTTGTCATAGATTGTTGTAATTCTCTGGCAAAACAATCTATTCCATCAAACTTGTTTGAGGTTGTATTGGTTGACAATGCCTCGACGGATAGTACTGCCAGTTTGCTTGCCGAATTTATGGCAGGAGAAGATAGTGTGAATTTCAGACTGCTCTCTGAGCCCAAAGTTGGGTTGAGCCATGCCAGGAACCTGGGTGTAAAATCAGCGAAGGCTGATTTCATAGGATTTATAGATGATGATGCGCGGGCTCCGGCAGATTGGTTGGAAACGGCACTTTCAATTATTGAAGCAGAATCGCCGGATATTTTCGGGGGTCCGGCATTGCCATTGTTCCCAAATGGAAAGCCAGAGTGGTTTCATGAGGAATATGCAATCCGTGGCGACATGGGGGATACCGGAGGGTTAATGGAAGGTGGCTTTTTAATAGGCACCAACATTTTTTTCCGCAAATCACTGGTCATTGAATATGGCGGGTTTGATCCCGAACTTGGCATGAAGGGGAACAATATTTCCTATCATGAGGAGACCAGCCTGATAAACAGGGCAAGGGTTGAAGGAAAAAAAATATTCTACTCGAAAGAGTTGGCAGTAAAAGACGTAATCCCGGGGTATAAGCTTAGCATTGCTTTTGCAATCTACTCCAAGTACAAGGCCGGGAAGGATTTGTTGAAATTCGAGGAGCAGGATATGGGGGATATCCATATTCGTGATGCAGTTTTCCTGATGGACGATATCATGGAGGAATTCAACGAAGCCCTTATGAATCGTGATGAGCGGCTGCATGCATACCCGGAGAATTACATTTTTGAAACTTTGCGGCACAAGTTTTATTATCTTGGCAGGATGATTGAATATTTCCGCAGATCAGAGTTGTCATAAAAGCGATCCACCAGGTGAAATTATCAGTTATTATACCGAATTACAACAATGGTGAGTACCTGTCCAAATGTCTGGATTCAGTTTTATCCCAATCATTTCAGGATTTTGAAATTGTTATTTCAGATGATTGTTCTACTGATAATTCGGTAGAAATTATCAATGACTACCTGGCAAGTCATTCCAACATCAAGGCCCTCTTTAATGCAGAACGGGTGAATGTGTCGCGTAACCGCCACCTGGCAATTGAAGCTTCGACAGGGGATTATCTGACGACTCTAGACAGTGATGATTTTTATTACCATCATCAGAAACTTGAACTGGAAATAAATGTCATTGATCATTTTATTAAAACCCGGGGAACCGGGGTTTGTGCATTTTCGAACATTGCGATAGTAGATGAACATGGACGGTTTATCCAGCAGCAATGGCTGGATTCTGCCATTTCCGAGGGTGATATTTTTAAAGGAATATTTTCCAGAACCTGCATGATTCCGAGGGATTTCATTTTTCCTCGTAAATTATATAACGAAACCGGTGGCTATGATCCACGGTTTAACCTTTATGAGGATTGGGATTTAAAGATCAGGCTCTCCAGGCTCGCTGAGTTTCACTTTTCCGGTATTGTCGGGATTGCCTATCGCCGTAAAGGGGTTGGACTGTCTTATGTTCCTGTCAAACAACATGTTAATGCATTGACGGAGATCTGGGAAAAAAACAGGGAGCTGATGCTCCCTGAAGAGACAGATTACATCAACGAACATTTTTTTAAACATTTAGACTTCATTAATAAAAATCAACAGTAAAGAACAATGAAAGTTGCTATCATCGGCATTGCCCGCTCAGGAACAACAGCGCTCTATTCACTCATGCAGGAGATTATGGTTGATGTTCATAAAGATGTTCAGTTTGTTTATGAACCGTTTTTGTGGGACAAAGATGTCTTCAATGCAAGATACCACGAGATAGGCGAGAAGTTTAATACCATAAACTCCATATCCGTCGAGGGGATCTATCAGCATCAGACACTTCCTTTATTTATCGATGACCCCGGCGAACATGTTAATAACAGTTATTTGAATGACATTTTCAAACCTCAGGACCACGAATACAATCTGCTTGCAAAGGTAATCAGGGCGAATGGCAGGGTAGCGCTGTTGAATCGTATTTGTCCTGAGCTGAAGATCATTTATATTTTGCGGAATCCATTGGATTCGGTCAATTCAATCCTATCATTGTTTTCCTATTATGGCGGGGAGTTTCATCATGATGATTACCCGCGTTTTATTGAAGGAGTGCGATACCGGTTTGGCCTGAATTTCACAGCAGGGGCCGTTTTACATCAGATAGAGAAGGAGTTGCTTTACTGGTACTATATGAACCTGTTTGCACTTCAAACCATGAGAAAGCAAAATATACGGCCTTTGATCATCAGTTTTGAGAATTATTCAAAAAACCCGGAACTCATTGTAAGCAGGATTTGCGAACACCTTCATTATCCCGTGAAGGATGAGTATCATCGTTATTCAAAAAGGGAAGAGGGGGTCGTAACAAGGGAGTTTAATATTTCACGCGAAGAGATGAACTGTGTATTGCCATACCTTGGGAAATACCAGCAGTTGCTCAAAGAGTACAGCATTGAAAACGCCTACATTCAGGAAGATGTGCTGGGTAAATATCTTGTTAATGATGATGAGTCGTTCAGAGTCAAGCATTACTATGGGCTTAATCCTTTACTGATAGTCAACCGGGTGGAAGAACTTCAGAAACAATTAAAGGAGAAGGATGAGATCCTGGCGGGACGGTGAGAATCCTTACAGATGAGGCTCAATGAAGAGTGCTATTTAAAATTTATCCGATCCCTCAGGTTCATCACCGGACGTTCAAAGCAGGTGTACAATAAATAGCTTCCGCCTATTACAAAAGTCCAGAATAAAAAATACGACACCAGGATCGCAGGTAGTTTCGATCCGTCCAAAAGTCCCAATGCCGACAAGGAGAAGGGCATCAGTATTTTTAAAACAATGGTGTAATTAATAAGGTACATCGAATAGGATATGATGCTGATAAATGTGAAGAACCTGGCAAAAATCCTGAATTTTATCGTTTTTAACATTGAAAAGAAGGGCAACATGAAAAGCGTTGCAAGTGATTCAAGATTAAAACCGTAAACGGCAAAAAACCAAATGTCCTTAATTCCCAACCTGTTTCTGAAGGTGAGAAACAGGATTAAAATGAGCGATAACACCAATCCTGTTTTCGAGAATTTCTCCCAGGTGGAATTAAAATAAAATGCGACATAAGCTCCCACGATTCCGTACATAACGCTGTCGAGCCTGAAGATGACAACCTTTCTGTAATTTTCATCCCAACTGGAAAGACCGATGCCCATCGAAACAGATACTATTCTGATTACCAGGGGGATTATGATGAAAAATACCGCAGCCAGAATGATTGTTCTTTTTTTATCTTTCAGTACTTTCATCATAAAAAAACAGACAACCGGAAAGCTCAGGTAAAACCATTCTTCGACGCTCAGGCTCCAGGCTTCAGAGAAAAACTCAGGATGAGCATGAAGCAAATTTTGGGAAAAAATCAGATACTTAAGATTAAAGCCACCCATGTTGCCAATAACCGTAACCTGATATATAAGAAGGATGAGGAGAATCAAAAAGTAATTTGGCAATGTTCTGAACCATCGCCGAATCCAGAAATTAAGCAGGACACGGTGAGTGAAGTCTGATTTATCGATGATTTTGAGTAATATGGTGCCAATCAGAAAGCCACTCAGGACAAAAAAAATTGAGACCCCGTCAATACCCGGCCGGGGCAGCAAATAATAGAAACGCCAGATGCCTTTCGGGATAAATGCGATGGCATGTGTATAGACAACCAGTAATATAGCAATTGAGCGCACAATATCCAGACCCAATACCCTGTTTTTTTCAAATTTGACGACGCTCATGCTTTAAACATAATTTATGAAAGTGCAATGATAGCTAATTATTTGCAAATTTGGAGATATGCATCTTTCGCAGGCTGATACCCCAAATCTGCTGCCTTGCTGATATCCGTGCAGGCTGCGGTTTTGTTGCCCATGTAAAATTCCGAGGCTCCCCTGTTGTAATAGGCTTCGGCATAATCTGCTTTTAATTCAATTGCCTTTGAATAATTAATGATTGCCTCTTTGTATCTCTTTTCATTGAAGAAAAGAGTTCCCCTGTTAAAATAAGCTACCGGATAATCAGGTTTCAGTTCAATGGCCTTATTAAAGTCGTTGAGAGCCTTTTCGTTTTTTTGCTGTGACATAAAAAGTGTTCCCCGGTTATGAAAAGCCTTGGCATAGTTGGGTTTTAGCTCGATGGCTTTATTGAAGTCATTGAGTGCCAGGTCATTTTCTTTGGCATTCATATAGACGTTGCCCCGGTTAAAGTGTGCCTCGGCATAATAGGGTTTCAGTTCTATTGCCTTATTAAAATCATTCAGCGCTTCATCATCTCTTTTTTCGTTCATGAATGCCACGCCCCGGTTGTTGTAAGCTTTGTCGACGGTCTGGTACTGACTTATGACATCGTTCCACAGTGTCATGTTGTTTTTCCAGATGCCGCACCTGTTATAGGTTACGAATGAAAAGAAAACTGTGAATGCAATTATCAGGATTACTGCCGGCCTTTTAAATTTACTGTTTAACGATAAAATCAAACCCTCGCCTGCGAGATAGAAAATTCCAATGGAAGGAATGTAACTATACCGGTCGGCCATGACCGCGTATCCAACCGGCAATAATTGTAAAACAAGGAGAATGGTGGCAATAAAAAACCCGATGCCATACATGATTTTTTTGGTGAAACGAACTGAATAGATCGTATAACCAATAACACCTATGACACCCAGCAGGTATGTGTAGTACTGATATGGAACTTCAGTTCCACTATTAACAGGATAAGGGTATACAGCGCTTAAATTCAGGGGGAATATGAATTTCAAAAGGTAGGTGATAAAACCAAACGAAGCAAAGATGAGGCGTTGGGTGATGCTGTAAATTGGGGTGTCGGGGATCGCTTCAAAGGATTTTTGTGCAAGAACAGCGATAACACCAAACGTGATGGCGAGCAGGAAAAAGGGTATTTTTTCGAGGAGCAGCTTATAGTCGAGTTTACGGCCTTTTAAATAATCTGTTAATAGTAATACCAACGGGAGCGAGGCTGCCATTGCCTTCGAAAGCAGAGAAAACAGGAAGAGCAATAATGCTATGATATAGAATTTTGTTTGCCGGTTTTTCAGATAGTTCAGGTAGAAAATATACGAGGAAAGGAAGAAGAAAGTATAAAGCAGATCTTTCAATGCAGCTGCCCAGGCAACAGATTCAACATGCATCGGATGGATGCCCCAAAGCAATGATGCGATCAGGGCGACATGTACATTGTCGCTGACCCGAAAAAGCACATAAAAAACCAGGATCACATTCAGCAGATGTAAAAAGATGTTAACCAGGTGATAGCCGGTTTCATCTAATCCAAATAACTGATACTCTAAAGCCAGGGTAAGAACGGTTAAAGGATGGTAGTTTCCCATCAGATTCTGAGAGAAAATTTCTTTCAGATTGAGGGCATAAATAAGCGGATTGTTTTTAATATAATAGTCGTCGTCCCAAACAAATTCGTTATGAAGAACGGGCAGGTAGACGAGAAATGAAACCAGAATAATGCCTCCAAGAGCAGCATAGAAATACCAGTTGTTCGGGTTGCCCTTTTGTGACGGGATTCCCGGATGTGGTTTTGCGACCTTCTGTTTCCTGATTTCTTTTTTTAGCTTCATCAATGATGCAGGGATGATGGGGTTAATGGTTAAAACAACGTATGATCCACAAGACCCGGCCGGGAACTTTTTCCTGACCGGATTTATTGAAACCGATAATTGTGGAAGTCGAAATTGACATAGTCAGGCGGGGGGATGAGTTTTGACATAAAGTATTGGTAACCGGGAAATTCGGAGTTTGGTGATAATATTTTCTTAAGTGCCCGCAACCGTTCTATGCGTTTGAGATCTGCCATTTCCTGTTCCGATAGAAATTGAAAGTTACGGTCGATAATCTGATCGCACTCATCGAGATAATTCTGATAATTCAATACCGACAGCTGTCCGTCGTTTCGCATCCTGAAGGATCCAAGTATGGCGCTGGTAAGAAATAACTTTGAAAAATTGAAGAAACGTATCCACAATTCAAAATCACCGGCATAACGGTAATCCTGAGAAATAGAGCCACCGGCCAATTCCCATAAGGTCCTGGTCCAGAACGTAGATTCCTGCTGAATAAACCGGCCATCCTTGTAATCCTTGAGGTAGAAATTCAGTTTTGAGAAAACAGGTGGCCTCTGGTAAACAATCCTGTTTTGATTGTCGATTACTGTCGGATATCCTTGTATCCACTTAATGGCAGGATTGACTGAAAAAATTTCCGCAATCGAAAAAAGTGAATTCAAGCAGAGGATGTCGTCGGAATTGACCCAACCCATAATTTCTCCTGTACTTTTCTCAAAACCCTTCTGAATGGCGTGATAAAGTCCGTTGTCGGGCTCACTCTCCCAATGGGTAATGAAAGCGGAATATTTTTCTATGATGCCAAGGGACCCATCAGTACTACCCCCGTCAATGACAATATATTCAAGATTTGGATACTTCTGATCAATTACAGATAAAATAGTGGTTTCCAAATGGCTGGACCCATTGAGATTGGGTGTGATGATGCTTATTTTTGGAAACATAGTTTTACCCCTTACTGGTTGCTTTTTTTCGATGTTCTTGTTGCAAGAAAAACCGCAGGGGCAAGCAGGATTTTTCCTGTCTTCCAGGTATACGATTTGTAAATGGTGGCAATTTCATGGTTCCTGGCGAAGATAGTCTCTTTCAGGTTTGCAATCTCCCTGTTGTATTTTTCAACCATTTCGTTAAAAATGACTGTATTTCTGGAAATCGTGTCGTTCAGGTTGTTAATTTGCTGGATGTTAGACTCATTATATTGCATGAATTCTGCCTCTTTCAGACGGAAAGCATCCATTGATGCACGTTGTTCGGACTGTAGTGTTCTGACGATATCCTCGTAGTTGTTTTTAAGGGTATTCATCGATTCTAACTGCTCTGTTTTCAGTGCAGCAATCAGAAGTCCATGTTCTAGTTTTATATTGGAGACCGCCAGGTTGTGTTCGGTTTTCAGATTGTTGACAGCGATGTTGTGTTCAACATTTAATACAGAAACACTCTGAACATGCTCACTTTTCAGGCTGGTTACTGCCAGGTTATGTTCGTCTTTTAAATTGGCAACATTGCGTAAATGTTCATCTTTCTGATTAGCCATGCCCTGGGCCTGTTCCTTGTTCAGGTTGGCGATGGATTGAACATGCTCCTTGTTTAAATCGGTTATGGCCTGCTCATGTTTTTCTGTTAAACATTTTACAATATACTCATTCTCATTTCTAAGATTTGAGACAACCTGCTCATTCTCATTTCTAAGATTTGAGACAACCTGCTCATTCTCATTTCTAAGGTTGGAGACAACCTGCTCATTCTCATTTCTAAGGTTGGAGACAACCTGCTCATTCTCATTTCTAAGATTTGAGACAACCTGCTGATGCTCGTT
>CAIYJU010000056.1 GCA_903926565.1 uncultured Bacteroidales bacterium | reverse complement strand
CGATCGTACCCCAGGGTACACCTGCAGACGTAATTTATGTACATCTTGGTGGCACGGTAACCCCGGGCTTCGGCGGAGCAACAACCCCGGCAGGAAGCTATGCAAGTACAGTAACGTTAAAGGCTGAATTTAATTAGACCACACATATACAATATTCGGATTAGCTCTGCGCAGCACCGAAAATTATTTCAATGATCATGAAAATCCGGGGCCTTCCCGGATTTCTTCATTAATATCACTACCAATCGAAACTTTTTGTAATTTCACCGTGAGTTACTGTAACCTTTTAGATTAATATCCGTAATAATCATAAATCGGGTAAACCACTGTGACACAATTAAAACAAGTTTCATTCACAATAAATCAATAACCATGAAAAGGGCAAAGAATGCTGTACTGATTTTGATATTTTCTTTGAGTTGCACTGTTTTGTTTGCACAATTGTCAATTTCCCCTCCTTATGTTTCTGTCGATGGTAAGAGTGGGGTGGGGAATATCTATATTACAAATAATTCCGAGGTTCCTCAGGAAGTTGAAATTTCTTTTGCCTTTGGATATCCCGGTTCTGATTCAGATGGCAATATTGTCATGAATTACACTGATTCTGCTGCATATAAACAGTATGCCATGGATCCGGTTGTTCGGGCATTTCCGAGAACATTCATTCTGCAGGCAAATCAGCAACGTACAATACGTGTGCAGGTAAAACCGTCTCCTGAAATGAAGGACGGATTTTATTTTACCAGGGCTAAAATTCTTGGTAAGCCTCAAACTGCCGATGTTTCCAAACCAACTCCCGGAGGTATCAGTACCACAATAAAATTTAATTTTGAACAGGTCATCCCTGCTTTTTACAAAAGGGGTAAGGTAACAACGGGTTTAAAAATAGAAAAGATTGATGCTGTTCAGAAAGATAGTTTGCTTGGGGTTATAGCCGAGGTTACAAGGCTTGGAGATGCGCCATTTATTGGAAGTATGATCGCAAAACTTATTGATACCAAAGGGAATGTAGTTGCAAATGCCCAATCTTCCACAAACGCATATTTTAAGGTATTCAGGCGTTTAGATATCAATATTACAAAAGTGATTGGCGGAAATTACAAGCTTGAAGTTTCTTTTGAAACCAAACGTGGCGATATGGCAATCAGTGACCTGGTTCAAGCTGAACCGGTTAAGCAGACCATTGATGTGGTAATCAAATAGTTATGAAAAAAGGAAGATGAAAATAAGATACATTTCATTTCTCCTTGTTTTACTTTTAATCCTTCCTGTATTTAAAGCCTACTCTCAATCTAAAACAGATGAAGAAGAGGTTATGCTGGTTTTCAGGTACCCTGGTATTGGTGGTGTCTATCTGAGCAGCATCCTCAATTCCCAATCCAAACAAACATACCTTCCGATTATTGAACTGTTTAATCTGTTTCAGGTTGTTTATCAACCTGATGTGAAGAATTTTACAATTACAGGTACCTATTTGAGTCCGGATGTCCCATTCTCCATCAATCTCAGTTCAATGCAGATTCAATTGGGCAAAAAAACTTTTCCAATCACACCTGATGATTTCCGAATAGGAGCAATGGATTTTTACCTCAGCCCGGCCATTTTCGAGAAAATATTCGGATTGGTTTTTACAGCCAATATTGATTATTTAACTTTGAGTCTTGTCACAGAGAATAAGCTTCCAGTTCAAGAGAAACTTGAAAGGGAAATGCAACGCAATAAAATGCAAACCAACCAAAATATAAGGGAGGATTATCCTATTGCCTTTAAACGCAAACGCCAGTTTTTTGGGGGAGCGATGGTAGATTATGTGTTGAACGGATATTATTCCAATAATTCCCAGAGCCTGGGATATGCTTTTAATTTGGGCATGGAGGTTCTTGGTGGAGATTTCCAGGGAGCAATAATAGGAACAAAGGCAACTGGATCTCTGAATAAACTGCAGACGAACAGTCTTCGATGGCGTTTTGTCGTTCGGGAGAATCATTTTTTCTCTAGCCTTACTGCCGGGCAGTTATCGACCACCGGACTGCAGGGAAAACAAATCAGAGGGATTTCAATAACAAACGATCCGGTTGAACCACGTAGAAAATACGACACCTATGTCTTTGATGGACACACTGATCCACAGTCAGAGGTGGAATTGTACCTTAATGATAAATTGATTGCCTATATGCGGGCTGACGAACTTGGCTACTACCGCTTTAATGTTCCTATCAACTATGGCACATCTCGTTTGACAACACGGGTTTATACGCCGTCAGGAGAAGTGAAGATGATTGACCGGGAGTTACAGGTTCCCTTTGTTTTTCTTCCACCCGGTGTTGCAACCTACCATCTTCAGGGAGGAACCATCGAAATCGCAAACTCTGATACAATAAAGAATGCTGAAATTTATACTGGACATGCAGACCTCACAGTGGGGATAACCAATTGGCTCACAGCATCCGGAGGTACAGATTATTCTGCATCCAGGGCATGGGAAATGAACCGTTTTTATTATGGAAGTGTTTCTACCCGAATAGCAAAACAATATATTTTAACTGCCGATATTGCACCGGACAATTATTACAGGTTTTCAGGTAATGTGATGTATCCATCTGATTTTAGTATAAATTTCATTTATTCGCATTACCCTCATAAGGGTGTATTTAACATTCTTGGGGCAGCGGAGGATTTCATCGGCAGTATTTATATGCCTGTTAATGTTTTCGGAATGAAGACCGGATTGCGTTTTGGGGGTCAACATACTCAACTGGCGGGGAGTACAACCTCGAAATTTAATGTTGATATCAGTTCGAGAATATGGCAGTTCAACCTGAGGGTTAATTATCGCAATGCATTTACTCAAATTGAAAATCTGACAGTTTTTGGAGAGCATTCACTTACAACTTCTTTGACTTACACAGTTGCCAGAACACCAGGGGTGCCGATTTTTGTCAGGGGCACTTTTATACGGGGACAGGTTTTGTATGATTTCAGGTCGAGCAGGTTAGCCCAGACCGACTTTCAATTGTCCCGTACACTATTTCGCAATGGTCGTTTAAATGTCAATTTAGGATATAATTTCAAACAGAAATCTATTTCTACTGAAGTGGGGTTTACCCTCGACCTCAATATCATCAGATCGACAACAACGCTGAATTCAATTGGGCATGATCTCGCTTTAAGGCAGAGTTTGAACGGATCCATCGGAGTGGATGCCCGAAATGGCAGAATCGAACTTTCAAACCGGGAACAGGTTGGGCGTGCGGCAGTGTCGGTGCTGTCGTATGTTGACAATAATAACTCGGGTACCTTTGATACAACGGATGAGGTGTTGCCCTATAATTCAGTGGTTCTCGACAATCCGGTCTCTGCCAAAGTAGGAAAGGATGGGATTTTACGATTAAGCCAGTTGCAAAGTTATTACCGTTACAACCTCAAGGTCAACCGCAACTCGATGTCTGATCCTACACTTGTTCCTTTGACAAGTGAATTCTCTTTTATTACCGATCCGAACCAGTACAAACGCGTTGAAATTCCCTTTTATCGCGGGGGCATCATCGATGGCATTGTCTCAGTCGACACCCGTACAGGCATGCAGGGGCAGGGTGGGTTACGTCTGCTGATAAAAGGGGTAAGTGTTCAATATGAACAAACCATACGCACTTTTGCCGATGGAGGCTTTTATGCCATGGACATCCCCCCCGGCCAGTACACACTAGAAATTGATCAGGCACAAATGGGTTTTTTAAATGTTACCTGGCCTCAGGGTTTATTGAAATTTGAAATAAAGGCTTCCGCCCAGGGTGACTATGTGGAAGGTCAGAAAATCGTGCTAATTCCTGAACCCCAAAAACCTGAAGGGAAATAAAAAAGAAAAGAAATTATACAATTGGCTGGACGGAATTGATCAGACTGTTAAGGTCAAGATTCAACGCCCACAAACTTTCAGCTTTAGGATAATTTATCCTTACCCCGTTTTTAAACACGATACATTTGATGACTTTGCCGGATTCATCCCACCAGATGTGCTCGCCATTCAGTTTCCCGTTGACATAGGTAAACGACTCTTTTAACTTTCCGGTGTTTTCATCATATTTCGACCACTGGCCGTTTGGAACCCCGTTCTTATACATTAACGACATTGTTAAAACGCCACGCGAATTATAGATGTTTGAATAGCCAGCCCTGACTCCATTTGAATCAACCAGCGTCAACTCTTCAGGAATGCCGCCGGCATTGAAAACAATCGATAATTTTTGCGCATAATTGAATATGGGAAGGGAGATCAGGAGAAATATGGTGATAATCTTAATCATATCTGCACGATGGGTTGTGCACCCTGCAATGCAAATAAGAAGCCAGAAAAAGGACGGGGGAATTATTTGTCCGTTAAGGAAGTGTAACTGCTTTAAAATGAATAATGAATAATGTTAAATATTTTTTTCGGACCAGCAGTGCGCCAGGTATGTTATGTGAGGAATAGGGGATAAGAGTGTAAATAATCGCACATGTGTGCGGTTTTAAGCCACTCTCAGTTTTCACTTTTCCCAATCGTCAGATTGTACTTTTTCATTTTCCGGATGAGTGCATCACGGGTGATCCCAAGTATATCCGCTGCTGCTTTCTGGTTGAATTTTGTAGATTGAAGCGCCTTCCTGATCAGGTCAATCTCCTGGTTCTTCAGGTTAACGGCTACACTGTTGTTTTCAGGCGATGCCATGCGCTGGGACTTGAAAGGAAAATCGTTTACAGACAGAGAATTGTTTTTGCAGAGAATGATGGCTCTTTCGGCCATATTCTTTAATTCCCTGATGTTTCCGGGGAATGGATATTTTTCAAGTGCAGCAACTACATCTTCATTAATGGTGATGCCCGGCCTGTTAAATTTTACGGCAAAATGATTAGTGAAATGAGTCAGCAGGGGAGCGATATCTTCCGGCCTTTCGCGTAATGCAGGAATGTGAATCTGCAGTGTGTTTAACCGGTGCATCAGGTCGAGTCTGAATTTGTTTTCCTCCACACGTTTATCAATATCAAGATTGGTTGACGATATGATGCGGAAATCGGTCTGTATGGGTAATGTATCACCAACACGGGTGATCACTTTCTCTTCGGTTGCGCGCAGTATTTTTGCCTGAAGGTTCAATGGCATATCTGCAATCTCGTCGAGAAACAATGTTCCTTTATTACAAACTTCAAAGAAGCCCATTTTATCGTTAACTGCTCCGGTAAATGAGCCTTTTTTATGGCCAAAAAATTCGCTTTCCAGCAAAGAATCTGTAATTGCACTGCTGTTCACTGCGCAGAAAATATGATCTTTCCGGTCACTTGAATAATGAATGATCCTAGCAATATTTTCTTTTCCTGTTCCGCTTTCACCGGTAATCAATACGTTTGCATCGGGGTACTTTGCAGCAGTAACAGCTGATTCAAATACTTTACGGATTTTAGGGCTGATTCCGATAAATTGACGATCAATTTTCTCTTCCAGTGTCTTGGAGATAAGTGAGTTCCGCTCCTGAACCTGTTTGAGCTTTCGCTGAAGGAACAAATATTTTGTTGTCCGCTCGATGGCAATCTGAATATCGATGTGTCTGAATGGTTTACGCAAATAATCAAAGGCGCCCAGCCGCATGGCTTTGATGACCGTATCCATATCACCGTGAGCAGAAATTATTACAACCTCCAGGCCGGCATACTGAGCTTTTACCTCCTTTAATATGTCAAGGCCGCTGATCCCGGGCAAACGAACATCCAGGATGAGCAGGTCAATTTCATGATTGGCAAGAACCGTTTTTGCGTCAGCGTATGTGTTGGTCTCAAAAGATTCAAAACCTGATTTGCGCAAAAATTCATGTAACTCCTCTGTGAATTGTTTTTCATCATCAAGAATCAGGATCTCAATCTTTTCCTGGTTTGTCATGCTTCTTTCTCGTTTTGTGTTTGCAAAATTATCATGACCTGGGTTCCGAACGCTACTTTGCTCGAAAATTCGATCTGGCCATGCAGTTCCTTGATTATCTGATACGAAACGGACAAGCCCAGTCCGGTTCCCTTACCGGGATCTTTGGACGTATAAAAAGGCAGTGTAAGCTGTGGGATGTTTTCAGCAGCAATGCCCATTCCATTATCTGAGACCTCGACCATCAGCATGCTGTTTTGCTCAAAACTTTTTATTTCTATCGTTTTCTCAAAATATTCTGCAACACCAGCCTCTTTCTCGAGCAGCGCATCTTTGGCATTGGAAAGTAAATTAAGAATAACCTGCTCAAATTTATAGGTATTTCCGGTAATCTGGGGAAGGTGATCTGCAAGATTCAGCCGGAGTTCGATCGCATGATGCTTAAACTGTTCAGAAACCATTGAAATGGCATTCAAAATGCTTGTGTTGATGCTAAAGCCGGTCAATATATAATCATCATGACCTCTTGAGAATACCCGGATGTGATCGATGATATTTCTGATACGCGTGATATTTTCAAAAATCTTGTCAGACTTTTTCTGAAGATATTCCATTTCAATTTTTTCATTCGATGCGACTTCACCCAAAATATTATCCATGGCCATTGAAATGGTATTTAATGGCTGGTTGATCTCATGTGCAATGCCGGATGCCATCTCTCCCAGGCCTGCCATCCGCTCAGAATGAATGAGTTGCATCTCCAGGCTTTTGCGTTGAGAAATGTCCCTGATAATGATCATAAAAGAGATTGGTTTCCCGACAGGATCATGCAATAACGCGGAACTTGCTTCGGCAACCAGCACCTGGTTGTTTTTTTTGAGAAGCCGCAGTTCAAAATTCTGGGCAAGCCCCTGTTTTAGCGTTTTTTCAAAAATTTCAGAAAGAATGCCTTCCTCTTTTGAAGCCAGGATTGCTGCAAATGGTTTTCCGACAAGCGTTTCCCCGGTGTCAGAACTGTAAAGGGCAAGTCCGGCGGCAGAAACTTCAGTAATAACTCCGGTAAGGTCAGTCAGGAAAATGCCGTCGGGAGAAGCTTCGATCATGGTCCGGTACCGCTCCTCACTGATTGAAAGAGAAGTGTTGGCATTGGCAAGCTGCTGCCTGAGATGTGCTTCTCTGAACTCTCTTTTAACGACGGATGCGAACCGGGTCATGTGATCTTTCAACAGAAAATCATGTGCTCCGGCTTTGATCAGTTCCACTGCCTTTTCCTCGCCGATGGCACCGGATATCACGATGAACGGAATATCCAGGCCGGAAGCGTGATAGATTGCCAGTGCAGACAATACATCAAACCTGGGCATGGAGTAGTCGGAGAGAATTAAATCCCATGCCTGCATTTTCAGTGCATTCTTCATCTCTGCCGGCGTCTCCACCCGAAAATAATTGATGTTGTAACCCATTTTACGCAAATGGTGTGCATTTAATTCTGCGTCATTCTCATTATCTTCTATGATAAGAACTGATAATTTATATTCCATATCCCATTGAGCTGTTATGTATTCCTGAATGATTGAACCAACTTAAATCATTATGCAAATTTAATATGTAATATGATTATCAGATAAATAATTTTGATCATAGATGTCAGAAAAATTTTTATCATGCAGGGACCTTATGGGAGCATGCCTGGAGGATTCAGGGACAAACCTGAATGCTAAGCGAATCCTTAATGAACGCTAAGAGAATGCTAAGTGGGAAAGTGCAGGGAGCGCGCAGGGAGCGAGCAGGGAGCGAGCAGGGAGCGAGCAGGGAGAAAGCAGGGAGAAAGCAGGGAGAAAGCAGGGAGAAAGCAGGGAGCAGACCATTCATTAATTTTTTACCTTTGACCCGTCATCCGGGATGGATATGCTTAATGACATAAGATGAAACTGACAAGACAATTTACTGATTTTTTCAACAGCGAAAAATCCGGTGGATTGGTGCTGCTTGCCTGCACCTTAATTTCTTTGCTCACAGCCAATTCAATTTTTGGAAAAGGTTACGTTGAATTCTGGGATTTCAGCCTGGAGGGCCATTCCGTTCAGCACTGGATCAACGACGGATTAATGACGGTATTTTTTCTGTTGATCGGTCTGGAACTTGAACGTGAAATATATGCCGGTGAATTGTCAGAATTCAGAAATGCCACCTTACCTCTGATTGCGGCCCTTGGCGGGATGGTGATTCCCGCTCTTCTCTATTTGTCTTTTAACATAAATGAGGTAACCCAGTCAGGGGCAGGGATTCCCATGGCGACCGACATTGCTTTTGCCATAGGAATTCTGTCATTGCTGGGCAGCAGGGTGCCATCAACGCTTAAAGTGTTCCTGACAGCGCTGGCCGTTATAGACGACCTGGGCGCCATCCTGATCATCGCCTTTTTTTATACCACATCACTCGTCTGGACAAATTTAATGATCGCATTGGGAATATTCGGGCTGCTCCTGATATTTAACCGGTTAAAAATACACCTCATTTTCCCTTATCTTATCGGGGGGATATTTATGTGGTATTATATGTTACATTCAGGAATTCATGCAACCATTACAGGTGTGTTGCTGGCTTTTGCACTGCCTTTCGGAGATGGCGGGGAAAAATCGCCATCTTACAGGCTGCAACACTTCCTGCACCGACCGGTTGCCTTTTTTATTCTGCCCTTGTTTGCCCTCGCCAACACCGGCATCATACTTTCAGGAAATTGGGCACATGGTCTGACTGAACCTGGCAGCATCGGAATTTTCCTGGGACTCATTATAGGTAAACCACTGGGAATCTGTCTGTTTTCCATGGCCGGCGCCTGGCTGGGGTTGTGCGCTCTTCCACCTGATTTGACCTGGAGGCATGTTATTGGTGCAGGTTTCCTGGGTGGTATCGGGTTTACCATGTCCATCTTCATCACCTTATTGGCTTACGATGAGATTGCGTTGATTAACAGTTCGAAAATTGCAGTATTGGTTGCTTCTGCCATTGCAGGTGTGGTTGGATATTTATGGTTGAGGAATAGTTTGTCGAACCGGCCATCCATTGGTTAAGGAGAGTCATTCTCTGTTAAGTAATTTATAACTAATATAAATTACATTGTGTCAGATTTGTGCAATTTTATTTATATATTTACCCGCTTGTATCAGGCCGTCAATAATATTTTATTACTGATTGCATGATTTTTTGTAATTAACATGCCCATAACTTATTACAGCGCTTAAGTGATCTGACAAAGAAGAAATCAACCTAATCATATATCCTCCGAAAAATATTTTTTCTTGAAACCAAACTCAACAAAACAAATAACCATGAAAAAACTATTACTTTTTTTATTCGCACTTGCTCTTGGTGTATCCTCGTTGCAACATGCCAATGCACAAGTTAGTGTAACTGCAACTGCAGGGACTGTAGGGCCAACTTCGTACGCAACTGTGAATGCGGCTTTTGCAGCAATTAATCTTGGAACACATCAGGGGGGCGTAACAATTTCGGTAACCGGGAATACTACAGAGCCCGCTGTTTCAGTGCCACTGTTAAAAAGTGCGTCTCCTTCGAGTTATTCGAGTGTGTTAATTGTTCCCAGCGGAGGTGACTGGACCATCAATTCTGCAGCTGCTCCAACAGCGAGCAGAGGTGTTTTGGAATTATACGGTGCAGATAACGTTACAATTAACGGTGACCCTGCAAGCACTGGCACAAGACATTTAAGCATTGTAGTCGCAACCAACGCTTCGACCGGCACAGCTGCAGTTCGTTTTGCATCAAACAGTGCCACCGGCCTGGATGGAGCGGATAATTGCACCATCAAAAACTGTATCATTACTGGTGGCAGAAACTCAGCCACCTCAACGACTGTGAGTTACGGTTTTGTGATGTCCAACTCATCTGCCATCTCAACCGGTGCGTACAGCAGTTTAAATACCAGGGTTGAAAACAACCTGATCACCCGTGCGTTTCATGGTGTTTATGCTTCCGGAGTAAGCGCTACATACTTGAATACAGGGACTCAGATTTTGAACAACACTATTGGAAGTGCAACATCTGCATTAAATATTGGCAGCAGGGGCATCCTGATTACCTATTCAGCTTCAACCGCAGGTACAGGATCTGCCACGATATCAGGCAATGATATCCGGGTCGGGGATTATGGTGCAACAGGATACTCCACTACCATTGCCGGTATCGAAATAGGTACGGTCAATGCCGGGTGTATTGTTTCGAAAAACAATATTCATGACATTAATCAGCCAAATACGGGTGGATATGGCGCCCATGGAATTTATGTTACAGGTGCAACATCCAATGCAGGGATCAGCATTAACAACAACTTTATCAGGGATTGCAAAATGGTAGTTTATCAAACAAGTGCTACCAGCACATTTATACCCACAGGTATATTCTTTACAGCCGGTGCTACCCTGGTGAAAATAAATTATAACAGTATAGCAATGGGCACACAGCTTGGATCAGGATTGAATTATTCTTCCTTTGCCGTAAATGCAAGTGTGTCAGGAGTTACTATCACTGAATTTCAGGATAATATAATTGTAAACACGCACGCGAGCACATATGCCTATGGCCTCTATTGTGTAGCCACTACAAACATTTCAGCCGGTACGATTAATTATAATGACTATTATTGCCCGGGTGGAAATGTTGGTTATTATAATCTTTTAGCCAGAACAGCATTGGCTGCCTGGCAAACCGCAACCGGAAAAGATGGCAATTCAATAAGTGCTGATCCTTCATTTATTTCCGCAACCAATTTACATATCAATTTAGGTTCTACAACAGTTAATAATGTTGGGACACCTGTCGCAGGAATTACAACGGATTTTGATGGCAATACACGTAATGCCACCACACCCGACATCGGGGCTGATGAATATACTCCGCTTGTATGTACCGGAGCAGCCGGTGGTGCCATTTCACCAGCGATTGTTAATTTATGTGTTGGTTTAACATATAATATGTCAACCACTGGTTCAGAAGTCGGGGCTGGTGTTTCCTATCAATGGGAAGTCTCCACAGTTGGTGGTGGTCTGGGTTTTGGCAATGTTTCCGGAGGCTCAGGGGCAAATACAACATCTTATACCACAGGCGCCTTGGTTGCAGGTACCTATTACTATCGTTTGAAAGTAACTTGTTCTTTCGGAGGAGCCATTGGTACATCTAATGAATTGACCTTGACTGTGAATACACTTCCTTCGGTTTCAGTACTCCCGATATCCGGATTCTACTGTACTCCGGGAGGCTCACCTGTTGAACTGACTGCAAGCGGGGCCAGCACTTATGCATGGAGTCCTGCCTCCGGATTGGATTTTACCAATGTTGCAGTGGTACATGCCAGTCCCGGATCAACAACCACATATACAGTTACCGGTACTGATGCCAATGGTTGTAAAAACACTGCAACTTCTGTAATTACAGTTGCTGAGAAACCATCCCTTATCGGACCCAATGCAACACCAACGTCAGTTTGTATGGACGGGAGTTCGCAATTGCTTGTCAATGCAGTTAATACAACTGCATACACTGTGGCGGCAAATACTTTGTCTCCGGTTAGTACGGTCGGACTCACACCCGGTACATATACAATCGCTCCTGTTGGCGATGATGCTGTTTCCAATTCAGTGCCAATAGGTTTTAATTTTGGTTTTTATGGAAACTACTATACAACATTCCAGGTGAGTACAAATGGGAACATTCAGTTTGGGGGCAGCGCTTCCAACGCCTGGACACCGGCAGCAATACCGGCAGCGGCGGTTCCCAATAACTATATTGCCCTGGCATGGAAGGATTGGACCACTGTCAGTGCAGGGGAGATCAACTATTACACATCAGGTAATTCGCCAAACAGAATTTGCATTGTTGATTTTAATGATGCAGGGAATTATGTCGGACAGATAATCCTTCATGAAGGTTCCAACGTGATTGATGTTATTGCAACGAATATTGGGTTGAACACGAGTGTGCAGGGCCTCGAAAACATTTCAGGTACTGCGGGTTTAGCCTCTCCCGGAAGAAATAATGTTTCATGGTCCTCCACTACTGTTTCCTCATATACATTTTCACCGTCAGGAGGAACGGCAACATATGCATGGACACCAACGACCTTCTTAAATGATCCGAGTTTGCCTAATCCGCTGGCTTCGGGAATTAATGCTACCACTGTATATTCTGTAACCGGAACGATTGGCGGTTGCTCTTCAACAGGTACCGTAACCGTATCTCTCGGCGACCCAATTGCCTGCACGAATATTACCAACACTCCTTCGTGTGATAATCTCAATTTCAACCTCACTGCCCATACAACAGGAGGTGGAGGTGCCTTTAGTTACACATGGAATGACGGTATCGGGGGTGTTTATCCTGATGCACAAACGATTACTGCAAATCTTCCTGTTGGGATATATACATTCAGTGTTGATATAACCGATGGCTGTGGCACTACTTGTTCAATGAACAAGGAGGTGACGGTAGGTACAGGACCGGGTGGTACAGCCTCCGGGCCTTCCACTGGTCTGACTTATGTAGGCATGACCTTTGCAGTTACCGGGCATGAGGCAGGTTCTACCTTTCAATGGCAGGTTTCCACAACAAATTGCAGTACAGGTTTCTCAGGTATAGGTGGTGCAACAAGTGATGTGGTTTTACTTACTGCAAGCACAGCCGGCACTTTTTATATTAACTGCATCGTTACAGGCAGCAACGGCTGTGTATCAACGACAAACTGCGTAACAACAGTCGTTTCTGTAAATGGTGACAATGTGTGTTCTGCAATCCCGATTTCGATCGGACTTAGCGGACCATTTACAAACGTTGGTTCAACTGTCGAAGCTGGTGAACCTTCACCTCCGGGGACAGGATTTACAACTCAAACCGGATGGGGGACCGGTCAGGTCGCCAACAATACCGTATGGTTCTCTTTTGTTGCACCAGCCTCCGGCAGAGTATCAATAGGGAATAACAGCAACTTTAACCAGTGGGATAACCAATTTGCACTTTACAGTATGGAAGACTGTGCCGGTTTTATGGGTAATTATCTGATCGCTGCAAATGACGACTCTACTACAGGTAGCGCTCCATATAAAGCATGGATTGCTCCAGTCTGTTTAACACCTGGCGCCACATATTATTTACAGGTTGATGGATATGGTACAGGAACAAATTCATTCTGGGGCATCAGACTGAAAGACGAAGGAAATGCCGCTCCGGTTATTTCAGGATGTCCCTCAAATATCTCTGTTCCGGTCAATGCTGCCGGTTGTACTGCCAACGTTAGCTGGACAGCACCTACCGCCTCAGACCCGGATAATTGTCTGACGCCATTATCCTTTACAAGTAATTTCGCACCGGGAGCCAATTTCCCGCTTGGTACCACAACTGTTACCTACACAGCAAACGATGGAGTGAACCCTCCTGTTACATGCAGCTTTACTGTAACTGTTGTTGTTAACCCCATCGTTGTTAACATAACTGGTAATTTAGCAATCTGTAATGGCAGTTCAACCGTTTTAGATGCGGGTGCGTTTTCGGGATATTTATGGTCAACAGGAGAAACTACCCGGACAATAACTGTATCCTCAGCATCAACCTGGGGAGTAACCGTTACTGATGGATTTGGTTGTAAAGCTTCAACATCAGCATCGACGACAGTACTTCCATTACCGGATATCAGTTTGCTGGTTTTTGGTACAAATTCAATTTGCTCCGGTTCAGGTGTGACTATCACTGTTGCCGCATCTGTCATTGGCACAAACTACCAGCTACGGAATGATGCCGACAACAGCCCCATTGGCCAACCAGTTGCAGGTGATGGCGGAACCATCAGTTTGCCAACCGGAAACCTGTCCTCCAGTACCACTTTCAATGTATTAGCTACGATTGTTGCAACAGGTTGTTCTGCACAATTAACGGGTGAAATTACTGTTACTGTGGGAGGTCCTGTGACCACCGTTTCCGATGCTTATATATGCGAAGGAACGACAACAGTCGATGTTCCTGTTACAGTAAGTGCATTTAGCAATGTAGGAAGTCTTTCCCTTACCTTTGGATACACCGATACAGAATTGACCAATCCCACAATTATCAGCAGGAATGCCGCATTTGAAGGACAATGGGATCCGTTTGAAGTTACAACTTTGCCTGCCGGTATTTTCAAAGTCTCCGGTTATGGTGCCTTACCTGGTAACGGAGTATCTCTTGGAACTGATGAAACAATGTTTACACTGAGGTTTAATGTCGTTCCGGGAACAGCGATTTCTGCAATCACTTTAAATGAAAACGCACAGGGAACTGCATGTGAATATGCCGGAGTTGCTCCTGATTATACTACATTCTGTGACACCCCAACCCCCGATTTCTACGTTAACGGAGATGTTACTGTTTATCCTCTGGTAACGGTGAACAATCCCGGTGACCAGTTATTATGCAACGGATCTCTTACAACAGGTGTGTCATTTTTCTCGATCAACTACGAAGGCGGAGTTACTTATGAATGGACTAACAGTGAGCCGGGCATCGGCCTTGCTGCCGCCGGAACAGGTGATATTGCAGCGTTTACAGCCGTGAACACCGGTACTGCCCCGGTTGTTGCAGAAATTGTTGTGACACCGACAAACTATGGTTATATAACCTGCCCAGGGGCATCGGAGACCTTCTACATCACAGTGAACCCGACCGGCCAGGTTAATGATCCTGCCGACCTGGTAAAATGCAATGGAGAAAGTGCTTCGGTTGCATTCACCACCAACAATACCGGTGGTACCACCACTTATTCATGGACAAACGATACTCCTGAAATTGGACTTCCGGGTACGGGTACCGGCAATATTGACCCCTTTAATGTTGTAAACACAGGGACCTCACCATTGGTAGCCACGATTGTTGTGACACCTGCTTTCCCACTATTTGGTGGAAAGGAACCAGCTGCTGACTGTGTCGGACCTACGGAGACCTTCACCATTACAGTTTATCCAACCGGACAGGTGATTAAACCTTCAAATCAGGTTGTTTGCAATGGTGCAAATACCACCGATATAATCTTTGGTACAAACAATACTGGCGGAGCAACCACTTATACCTGGACCAACAACGATCCAACCATCGGACTGGCTGCAGATGGTTCCGGCGATATCCTTGCTTTTGCTGCCATCAACACAGGAACTGCACCAGTTATTGCGACAATTACTGTTACGCCGCAATTTGAAAACTGCACCGGACCAGCAGAGACTTTCACCATCACAGTCAATCCTACGGCAGAGGTTCATCAGCCGGATAACCAGGTGGTTTGCATCGGGACAAGTACCTCGGTAACATTCGATACCTACAACACCGGAGGATATACAAGTTATTTCTGGACCAACAGTGAGCCGGGTATCAACCTGGGCACTTTTGGCATCGGCAACATAGATGCCTTTAATGCCACCAATACGGGTACCTCACCGTTGGTAGCAGATTTATATGTTACTCCTACCTTTACCAATGATGGAGTGAGTTGCACCGGACCTACAAAGCAATTCTCAATTACCGTCAACCCGACCGGCCAGGTGGATGCTGTATCGAACCAGTTGCTGTGCAACGAATCTCCGACTGCGGATATCATCTTCACAACCATCAACAGCGGTGGTAATACAACCTTTGCCTGGACAAATGATCAGCCGGGCATTGGATTGGCTTCGGCCGGCTCTGGCGATATTTCCTCCTTTAACGTAGTCAATACCGGTACAGCGCCGGTAGTGGCCACAATCATTGTCGTACCAATATTTGAAAACGAAGGTGTGAGTTGCACTGGTTCGGAGATTTCCTTTACCATCACTGTGAATCCGACCGGACAGGTTAATGCAACGGGCGACCAGGTTGTTTGTAACGGTTCGCCCGTGTCTGGTGTCAGCTTTACAACCAATAACACTGTTGGATCCACGGTATTTACCTGGACAAACAGTGCGGCCAGTATCGGACTTGCAGCCAGCGGAACAGGTAACATCCTTGGTTTTACCGGGATCAACACCGGCACAGCGCCTGTTATCGCTACGGTTACGGTGACCCCGCATTTTACTTATGGAGCGCTAACCTGTGACGGACCAGCCGACATTTTCACCATTACGGTAAATCCAACAGGACAGGTCAATGACCCGGCAGACATTGTAGAGTGTAACGGAACGTTAACTTCGGTTACATTTGGAACCGTCAACACGGTTGGTGTCACTACCTATACATGGACAAATACTTTGCCCAGCATCGGAATCGCCGCAAGCGGAACCGGAAATATCGGATCATTCAGTGCTGCCAATATCACCAATTCACCTGTCGTTGCAACCATTACGGTAACACCTCACTTTACTTATGATCTGGTAACCTGTGATGGTCCGGAACAGACATTTACCATCACGGTGAACCCGACCGGCCAGGTGAACACCGTGGCTAATCAGAGGTTATGCAATGGTGTATCGACAAGCGCAATAAACTTTACCACCACCAACCTGGTTGGAGTTACCACCTATACATGGGTCAACACAGCACCCTCCATCGGTCTTGATGCAAGCGGCACAGGGAACATAGCTTCATTTACCGCGGTCAATAATGGTACAGCACCTGTTGTTGCCACTGTTACAGTAACTTCACATTTCACTTATGGATCAGTAACCTGCGATGGCAATCAGGAGATTTTCACCATCACGGTTAATCCTACCGGACAGGTAAATCAGCCTGCCAATCAGGTTGTCTGCAACACGAACAGTGTAGGTGTGGTTTTCGGAACCACCAATACAGGTGGAACTACGATCTACCTGTGGTCAAACAATACACCAGGTATCGGATTGTCTGCAACAGGGTCAGGAGATATATCATTTAACGCAATAAATGTTGGTACCTCTCCTGTCACTGCTACGATTACCGTCACGCCGACCTTCTATAACCCTGGACCAGCTAAGGAGGCACTGACCGGTTGTGCCGGACCGTCGAAGACCTTTACTATTACTGTCAACCCGACAGGCCAGGTGAATCAGCCGGCAAATCAGGTGTTGAATAATGGTGATCTGACAGCAGCCGTTCTGTACGGCACTGTCAACACAGGCGGAACTACTACGTTCACATGGACAAACAACACAACAAGCATCGGCCTTGCTGCCGCGGGAACAGGTGATATTGCTGCCTTTACTGCTGTAAATCTCGGTGTGTCTACTGTTGTGGCCACCATCGTAGTTACACCTTCCTATAGTAATGGATCAGTTAGTTGTACAGGACCAGCCAAGACATTCACCATCACAGTGAATCCAAAACCCATCCTGGTTACACATAATCAGTCAATCTGTTCACCATACAGGATTGACCTGACCGCACCTGCTGTTACCGCTGGAAGCGTCTATCCGCCAACCACGGTATTAACCTACTGGCGTGATGCTGCCTGTACCCTTCCGGTACCAACCCCCACGGCTGTCGGCAATGGCACATACTACATCAAGGCCACCATACCTCCGGGAGGCTGGTTTGATGTTAAACCTGTCGTTGTAACAATTAACCCGCTGCCTGTCATTTATGCCGGGACCGGAAGCGGAGCATATTGTTCAAGTGTTCCTGGTATAACTGTCGGACTTACCGGTTCACAATTGGGAGTTAGTTATACACTCTGGCTTGGTATTACTCAAATCAGCCCGACAACGATTGCCGGCACAGGTGGCCCGATCTCATTCGGTTCTATCCCGCCAGTTGCAGGTCACTACTGGACGCTTGCTGAAAACAATACCACCCACTGTCAAAACAGGATGTATAATTGTGTGAATATTACCCTTACTCCTGCGTTGCCAGTCAGTGTAACTATTGTTCCATCTGTAAATCCTTCTGTTGCTGACGCAAATGTGACGTTCACTGCCACTCCTGTTAACGGTGGAGTAACGCCATCCTACCAGTGGAAAGTCAATGGATTTAATGTTGCAGGCGGCGGTTCAACCTATACATATAAACCTGTTAATGGTGATGTCGTGACTTGTGTACTGACATCCAGTGAAAGTTGTGTTTCCGGTCCTGCCACATCCAATTCAGTGGTTATGACAGTTACCGGTTACCATACCGGCAGTATTACTGTTACAGGAACTGTTGGTGCTGAAACCAGGTGTTATAACTCCCTGCTTACCATTACTGTTGCGGGTGGAGGTACTTCGTTTATTGTGAACAGTGGTGGAAACGTCACGATGATCGCAGGACAGAATATACTCTTTATGCCCGGAGCAAAGGTGTTAGCCGGCGGTTACCTGCATGGGTATATCTCATTAACGGATCATTGCGGCGCGAAGGCTCCTTCAATTGTTAACACAGCAACCGGCGAAGAGACACTGCCTGCTATTTCGCAGAATGTCAAATTCAACATCTATCCAAACCCGACTACCGGAAACTTTACCATTGAACAAACAAGTGGTTCAACAGCTGAAGTCGTGAAGGTGGAAATATTCGGGATGCGTGGTGATAAAGTTCTTTCAGGACAACTCACCGGAGAGAAGAAACGTGAATTCACAATATCCGGATTCCCGACCGGACTCTACTTCGTAAAAGTGGTTTCGGGCGATCAGGCAGAAACATTTAAATTGATAAAAATAAACTAGAGATAACGATTCGAAAACAAAAAATCCCGCGAAAGCGGGATTTTTTGTTTTACGGAATATCCTTATTATTTCAGAACAGTTTTAAACGCTTCGATGTAGGAATCTGTTATTTTATCCCACTGATATGTATCCACGATTTTCTTTACATTATTTGAAAGAAAGTGTGCATGCTCCCCTTTGGATGGGTCAGCAAGGATATGGCCTGCAATATCGTGTTCATTGCTGAAATAAAAGGCATCCGGGCCAAGGATCATCCTGTTAAAACGATTGTCATGTGCGCAGATCAATGCCCGGGAAGCCATGGCCTCCAGTAGTGAAGGATTGGTGCCGCCTGACGAATGTCCATGAAAATAGAGCCGCGAATAATACCGCAGCTGATTGAGCAGGTTGATGTCGAAAATGGTGCCCAGGAACCTGATCTTTTCAGAAGGGTATCTTCTTATCAGCTCTTTCCCATATTGATTATTCATACTGCCCACCAACAGCAGGTGCCGGTCAGAACCTGACTCAAGAAACCCTTTCATAATGGCCTCGGTGTTGTTGTCGGGCTGAATCCTTGAAATGGCCAGATAGTATGATCCCGGTAACACATTAAAAGCATGCAGCGCTGTTTCGTCCGGCTTATCAAGGATTTCTGCCCCATAAGGAATATAACAGGAGTCTATTCCATGGGTACGATGAAAATATTCGTCGATCTGCGGTGAGTCGGCTACAATTAAATCACTGCTGAAAACAGCCAGGTGTTCCGCCTTTCGGATGAAGGATTTGAGCATTCTGCCATATTTGGAGCGTGACCATTCGAGCCCATCCACATTGGTTACAATTTTAACCCCTGTGGGAAGAAACCTGTGCCACACAGAGGCACTTGCATATCCAAGTTGTAAGATGATGTCAAAATGACGTTTCCGGCTGTCAAGGATGCAATTCAGGTCGTATATAAAAGGTCCGGCCGGTCCAATAATATACTCCGGATCAAAACAATGCACGATATGAACACCGTTCCACTTATCCTGCCGGTATGGATGGTTGTGCGAATTGTATACCCAGACTTCAACCCCGGCTGCTGCCAGCCTGCATGAAAAATATTCGGCAAACTGTTCAAAACCTCCATAATTGTTCGGGATTCCGCGGGTTCCAAGGATTCCAACTTTCATCTGACGGTAAATCGTTTAATTATTCTGGCCGGGAATACGATGCCCGCTAACAACAAAAAGAGATGTCTTGACAAAATATTCGTTTTAAGCTGATACTGCCGGTAAAAATAGATATAAAAATAGTAGCAATATATTCTTGCTTTGGTTGATTGAGTGCCCCATATTCTGTCACGGGTGGAGAATATATACTGTACCGATTTTAAGGTGATGTTGCTTGTTGAACTTGCCGGATGAATCCTCATCCTGTACAATGGCTCGTGAAGGTTGGCAAAATGATGGCCATCACGTGCCATTCGCGAGAAGATGTCATAATCCTCGCCCGGGGTTTGATTCGCATACCTGTAGGCCTGGAAAACGTTCCGCCGGGCAATAACGGTTGGATGTTGTATGCCGTTGACTCCATTTTGAAAGGAACGGACAATATCGGTATGCCGGGTTGGGAAGTTGGAGATGTTCAGGTTATGCCCGGTTTTGGATTGAAAGTACTGTACCTGGCATCCCGAAATATCGATTTCAGGATGCATTTCCATATATTGATACTGACATTCAATGCGTTCAGGATAGAAAGTGTCGTCAGGATCGGCACGCATGATATATTTTGCTGCAGCACATTCCACCCCGGCGTTCAGGGCTGCCGGCATCCCGCGGTTTTCAGGGAGCCTTATCACCCTGAGATATTCCAGGTAAGAGAATTTTTCTAAAACAACCATTGATTCATCAGTTGAACCGTCATCAACCAGGATCAACTCACGGGGGAGGAAGGTTGAGTTGACTATGCTTTCAATAAATGCAGTGAGAAAGCGTCCGTTGTTGTAATTGGGAGCAACAATGGATATATCAGCGACCGGCTTCTCAGCCATGGCTGATCCTCCCTGCATCGAGGTGGATGACCTGGTCGGCAATCCGGTGAATTTCCTTGCTGTGAGAGATGATCACCATGGTGGTGGTGCCTTTGATCCGCTCAAGCGCCCCGATGATCTTCTGTTCATTTTCCTGGTCCAGGGCATTTGTTGCCTCATCGAGGATGAGCATGGCAGGTTTGCGGACCAGCGCCCTTGCCAGTGCAAGCCGCTGGCGTTCTCCGCCGGAGAGCTGGGCGCCCCGGTCGCCAACAACAGTTTCGAGCCCGGATTTTAAGTTTCTCACCATTTCATCCGCTGATGCTTTCTGGAGCGCATCCCAGAGTTCATCATCTGTGGCATCAGGCTTTGTCCACACCAGGTTGTTGCGGATTGTATCGTTGAAGAGGAAGGACTCCTGGGTGACATATCCGAGGCTTTTACGCCACTGGTAGATGAGGGCCTCGTCGAGCGGGCGGTTGTCCGCCAGGATTTCTCCTGAAACCGGTTTCAGTAACCCCAGGATCAAATCGGCGAGTGTGGTCTTTCCCGAACCGGATTTGCCGGTGATGCAGGTTATTCTGTTTAACGGGATTTGAAGCGACAGATGATCAAGTACCATATTGGCGCCGTAATTGAAGGAAACATCTCTGAAAACAACAGAGCCTTCTATATCAGCCCGATTGCCGTCCCTGGTTAAATTTTCACCATGAAGGTCACATTCCTTTTGCAGCTCCATTACGGCGGTAAAGGCCGGTATCGAAAGCAGAATGGACTGGTAGGAAGACTGCAGCGAAGAGACCTTGGGCAACAGCCGTGAAAAAATGTAGATAAGTACCAGCAGGGTGGAGGCAGGCATGGCAAGTACCTCGATGGCAAAATAAACATAGGCGCTTAGCAGGACAACCGTTCCAAGGGAGAACATGAACGAGGTGCGTGAGCTCAATTTAACATAATCTATTTTCCGGTTTTCAACATCTTCGGTATGTTGAATAAACTCTCCGATATACCGGTCTTCTTCAGCAAAACTTTTGGCTACCTTCATTCCCGAGAGATGTTCCAGAACCACCTGGTAAACCTTCTTTGCAGCGTGTTGGCTGGATTTCCCAAGCTGAGCAGCCGATTTGTTTTTCTTTTGCCCCAGGACCAGCAGAACGAGTGCCCCGGCCAGGGATATAGAAGCCATGGATGGTGACAACAGGAACGCTACTCCAAGGTACATCAACATGGTGATCAGGGTGCTGGTGGATCTTAAAACCTGGAAGATGGCCTGACCGGCCCGCTGAACCTCGGAGGTAACGATATGCGCAACATCGGACATCCGTAACCGTGAGGCAAAAAGCCACTGGCTGTGTCCTAAGGAGATGTATAACCTGTCTTTGAGAAACCTTACAAACCTTTGCTGAATCCTTGCATTGACAAGACTCTGGTAGCTGTTGAGCGCGGAACTCAATGCAACAATAACAATATAAAATAACAGGATTGTGACGATTCCGCCGGGAATGCCCGTTTTATGGAGAAAGGCAACAACCTTTGCAACAAAATCTGATCCCTTGCCCTGGTTGTCGAAAATTCCGATCAGGCTGAGGAGCGGGATCAAAAGCAGGATGCCGATTCCTTGTGTAAAACCTGTAAGAATCTGCAGGACAAAAGAGACAATCACACGTCTGCCGGAAAAATTGAAAAGGTCTTTGGAAAGCCGGATTAAAAATTGGCGATGTATCTCCTTTTGCTTCATGTATTTAACTGAACACTGACATGCATAAAAATCAAAAACAGCAGGTAAAACCTGCTGTTTGAATATCATACTGATGCACAACAGTTACAAAACCGTTTAGAATTTAAAACTGTTTATAAAAAGAATATGCATTAGGAAAGGTAGGGGTCGGTGTAATGGGCATCTTCTTTGTACCAGGGATGGCCTCCGCTGTTGGTCATTTTAGAATTAATAACTTCAATTTCAGGAGATTGCCATGTCCTTTTGGTTTTTGTAACATTTTCCATAGTAGTAAATATTTATAAGTTAGCGTTCTGTGTGCAATCAAGGGGACAATAATAAACATCTTAGACCGGATTTCCAAATTTATTTTCAATTATTTTTTCAAAAGGTTGCAACTGGAAAAATTTATTGATCAGGGATTTGAATTTGAATAGTTCGCTATCATTGGCGGCAACAAGCTTTTCAATCATTTTCAGGTCAAAAACATTCGGGTATGAAATGTTACGATTCGTGATAAATTTTTGCATGTCGGTTTTGATTTTTCCGGCCTCGTTGGTGAAAATCCTTGGAAGCCCCGGGTTTATCGTGCCGTTCTTGTCCTTTCTCCATTGAATTGATGCCGGTAATTCATCCTGCATGGCCATCCTGTGAATATAGCGGCCGACCCTGAATTTGCGCTTGATTTCATCCGGAACGGCAAGATAATACCTGATCAAATCAACATCGAACATGGGATATCTGAATTCAATCTGGTCATGTCCTGCCAGGATGGAGGTAACTTCAATCCGGTTGGTTAAATGACGCTGGGTAATCTTCAACATGAGGTCAGTGGCACCATCCGGGAGCAGCATCACCTGCTGCCGGTGTTTCAGATACTGTTTCTCAAGGTCATGCTGGTTCAGGAAACCGGGATCGATTCCAAACCTGTAGAGTTTTTTAACCTCTTGTCTCTTATTGCTGAAATCTGTTTTACCTGAAGGCAGATTAAAAAAATATCTCAGGGATTGTGCAAACCCAAGTTCATGTATGGTGTTTTGAGCCCTGATGTCACAAAAAAGTTTAAAATACCTGAATTTTCTTTTGTAATCGGTATATACAAAATGAGCCGGATTTGTCAGCATCTGATCCCCGCCATGACCGGATAAAATGGTTCGTACCCCTGCAGATCTTGCCATCTGATTTGCATTAAGGTTATATACGCCATAATTGCTGTAAAAGGGTGAACGGATCACATCGATGTTTTGTCGTATGTTGTCGATGATCCTTTGATCTTCAAGAGTTACATGCTGGATGTTTTCTATCCTGCAAAAGTTGCAAACCATTTCAATTTCAGCAGTTTCATCCTGCCAGTTCTCATCAAGCTCAGGAATGACCTTCTCAGGAAGCACCCGGGCAAAAGCATGCAATTGATCGCCCCTGGCCGTCAGACTCTTCTGAGCAACCGCTGCAATGGAGGATGAGTCGAGTCCGCCGCTTAACTCTGCGCCCACCGGGAAAGCGGATCTGACCCGGTTTTTCACTGCGCTTTCAAACAGCGCCTTATACCCCGCTATATATTCCTGATCTGATTTCATAACCAGCCTGTCGGGAACCGTCAATTCCCAATACCTGCGGATTTCCACGCGTCCGGAGCTCACAACCAGGCGATGGCCGGGTGGGAGGGAGTGTATCCCCTGGTAGAAAGTGTCATGTTCTTCCCGTTCAACATTGATCAGGAAATCAAGCAACCATGACTTGTTCAGTTCTTTATCGAAAAATGGCAAGGCAAGGATTCCTCTTAATTCAGAGGAGAAGACAAAGTAACGGGGATGATCAAAATAAAAGAGTGGCCGCATTCCAAAATGATCCCTTGCAATGAATAAAAAATGGTGACTGGGATCATAAATGGCAAAGCAAAAATCACCACGCAACAAGTTACAGCACTCTTCTGAACGCTTCAGGTATGCCTGCATGACCAGGTCGCTGTCGGACATCCTTTTCAGGTCACTATCACTGACCGATAACAACCCGGCTATTTGGTTCCGGTTATCGATTCTCGAATCGCTGCAAATGACATGACCTGTCTGCTGGTCCTCAAACGGCAGTTTTTCAGTCAGGGATTCGGGAGTGTTGAAAATCAATAAATTTCCCAAGCCGGCTTTCTCGTTCAGCCAGATGCCCGATTCATCAGGAGTTCCATGAGAAAGGTCAGCCTTCATTATTTCAAGCCAATGCGGGTCGAATCCCTCTCCGGTTTTATCAATGATTCCAAAGATTGTACTCATCTGAATTGTTGTTATGAAATCTCCTGCACGATGGTGTATTTCCTATAACCATCCTGGCCACAAATAAACTGATTGCCCGATTTAAGCCATGCATGCGCTTTCAGGAGGTTGTCCTCTTTGGCTATTCCGAGATAGATGGTGCCGGGCAGATGAACCATCTTCAGCAATGTTTTCGCTGTCAGTGCCTGGACCAGGCATTTTCCCTTCCACGGAAGATAGTGAAGCCCCCGCAGCAATGCTTTACGTACAATGAGCGTTTTGGCTGCCGTAATTTTTTCATCATTGTTTTTCCCGTGATCTTTAAATAGCCGGATGTACCAGCGAAATGGAATAAAGAGAACCAGGAATTGGCATGCACAGAGTAAAGCATAAGCAGCAATAAAATACCAGATGTCTGATAATCCGATTGTTTTGCGGGTCATGCAGGAGGGTGATTTCAGGACTGATCGTTAACGACGATTAAACCTTCATTTTCAAGCTTACCGATATAGACAAGCACTTCGTTGTAGCATTGTTCGCGTTCAACGTCAAATTCCTCCATCAACCGGTCAATTATCGCCTGCACGGTCATGGGTGCGGTGAGCATTTCCCAGATTTCTGCCGCAACCGGGTTCAATCCATAATAATTTCCTTTTTCAATGCTCATCATCACCACTTCATCGTCCATTTTGCTGGAGATGATGGCTGGATTTTTTGAAATAACCGAGTTAATGTTTATTGCCATGGGTGGATATTTTATATGTTTTGTTTAGTCTTATTTCAGCGGGTTGCCGTAGTTCTGAACTGAAAAATTTACAGGGGTAAAAGTATTCATTTTTGTAATTCCGTGCAAATTGGTTTTATCTGTGAAAGGCTGTCATGGCAAATTTTATTTTGATGGGCTGGGTTGATTAATGTTTCAACGCTGAAACCAAAAGTGATATGTTGGAATGGTTGCCGGAAATTTGGAGATAAATTGTTTTACTGGTCATTGAAATGAAACCGCAGAGACGCAGAGGCGCAGAGACACAGGCGTAGAGGCGCAGAGACACAGGCGTAGAGGCGCAGAGACGCGGAGACGCAGAGGCGCAGAGACGCAGAGACACAGGTGTAGAGGCGCAGAGACGCGGAGAAGTTATGAACAATTGCACCACTATTTTATGAAAAACCGATAAAGGGGAAATTTATAAAAAATGGAATACAATAAAATTTCCGGGATTATTCTCGATGCCTGTATCACAGTTCATAAGATTATGGGGCCGGGCCTCCTTGAATCAATTTATGAACAATGCCTGATGAAGGAATTTGAATTTAGAAATGTCACGGCGAAGCGCCAGGTGCCAGTTTCGTTGAATTACAAAGGATATGAATTGTCAAGGGATCTTAGAATAGATATTCTTGTTGAAAATGAAATTATTCTTGAACTTAAATCCATAGAAATCATGCATCCGGTTTATGAGGCTCAGATAATTTCCTACCTGAAGCTGACCAATAAAAAACTTGGATTCCTGGTTAATTTCAATGTCCCTGTTTTGATAAACGGGTTTAAGAGATATGTAAACAACCTCTGATCTGCGCGCCTCCGCGCCTCCGCGCCTCCGCGTCTCTGCGTCTCTGCGTCTCCGCGCCTCTGCGCCTCTGCGTCTCCGCGTCCTGCGGTTTGTCATTGTTTCAAAGTTCGATGTATCCGAACCTTTCCATCACCTCACGGTGATCAGATACTATTTTCCTGATTTGCGATTCAGTTAAAAATGATCTCCAGCCACCTGCTTTTCCTTGCCTGAAGAAGGCATCGCAACTCGGCAGTTTCTCTTTAAATCCAAACTGCTTCTCCGATTTTTTCAGGGTTTCAAACGATGTTTCTGAGATGGCATGCTTTACCTGTTCTTCTGTATATGTAAGCTCCAGGAACCTGAGGGCTTTTGAAAATGTTTCAACGGGAAAACGGATCATATCCTCATACCGGATAACATGTACCCGTATTTTCGAATTAATCCAGCTTGTGGCATGTCCGCTCCAGTCGCCCAGCCACTCTTCCAGCAATGGATGCAAACAATTGACCGAAGGGTGAAGCGCATGTTCGGGATTGTTCATTGACGCTATCACCTCATCCGCGGATTTACTGAAATAGAACGCATTGGAAACGGCAACATCCAGCGGGTTTCGAATGATGTAGATGCATCCAAAGGATGATGCAGGCGGGAATGCAGGATTTTCGTCGGGAGTCGGAAAAAACCGGTCGTGGGTTTTCAGGTAAAACCGCCCTGATGATTCGGCTGACAGAAGCTGAAAAACAACTGGTTTCAGCTCCCTGATCTCATGAATGGTCAACTCTGATGAAGAGATACCTGACAATTCATCGAAAATGATCCTGGAATTCGCATAAAGGTCAACCTCAAGGTTGTTCAGGTCAGCTCGCTGGTTTCCGGATAAAAGAGAGGATAAAAACAAGCGGAACCAGGTGTTGCCCGATCTGGGATAGGATGCCAGCCAAACCAGGTTTTTCATCGAACGGGATTCATGACCCCGGAATGCATAAGGTCCTGTTCAATCATTGCAACGGTTTCGTCGAGGTGGGTAATACCATGCATTCGTTCCAGGGTGCAGATCCTGACATGCGGAAGTATTTTCGATGCCTCTGTGAACACATCCAGGGTGGATGATTCACCTTTTTTCAGATAATTCTTCCGGAAAATCTTTCCTGTAAGCAATTCCAGCTTTTTATACCCGTAAATTTCAGTAATAACCGCGGGACCATTACTCTTGTATGACAGCAGGTAAAACTGGCGCAACGGAACAGAATGCTGAACAAACCTGTCACTGATGTTAACCATCATCTTGTTTACCTTCTCACGGATCAACCTCTCTTCATCCCATTCAAGCCCAAGGGTGTCGGATGAGTCGCGCCAGAGCTTCATCAGCGGGTAACCTGGCAATACCACAGGAGTGCCGGTGGAATCAACAGAAATGGCAGAGATGTCGTCGGAAATGATCAGCGAATCTTTGTGCGTTGCAAATGCAGAGGCAATGGTTGACTTGCCACTCCCGGAGGGACCGGAGAAAATGACGGCATGTTCTCCTTTCATGACCGAACTTCCATGTACGATGAACTTTCCCCGCTGGTGCAGCAACACCGCGATGGAAGAGGCCCAAAGGAATACAACTATATCACGTGTTGTTGCACCGGGAATCATTTCAATGGTGATTGTATCTCCATTTTCTATCAGGTAACGGCCAACATGACTGATTTTCAGCAGAAACTGTTGTCCCTTCGATTGGTATACACCCCCTGTTTTATCAGGTTTGGTTAACTTTATTGGAACTGATCCAAAGGTAATGAGGCAATCAGGATCGGAAGCGAAAGGCTCAGCAATAAACTCAGGATGTTCAATACAAGACTTGAAAAGCAGTCCGAACGCTTTGTAATAATAGTATTGCTGATCCATGTTCACGAACTCTAAATTGAAATAAATGCAAAATCGGCACAAATATAATTTAATTATGTTTGGATATTTTAGCCTGGGCATTGCTTTAATAAACTATTTTTACATGATAAAAACGAACCCTGGCAGACAGATGAAAGAACTGTTTAAAAATGTCGTTGACATCAAAACCAGTCACGAAATGTTTAAAAATCCTGCTTACTCATATTCCGTATCGGGAAGATGGATAAATCAGCGCTCCAGCATTGTCAAATACCTTCAGTTTTCATTTGTTTATATTGATTTTTCGCAGATCACTTCAGTCTTTGGCAGCACTACTGAGCCTTCCGGGTTTTACGGAGGACGGGTGTATGACCCTGCCAAATCATTGAATGAAAATCAAATTGATACATTGTATAACAGGAAGATAAATCTCGCCCTTACCTTAACAAACCATTTTTTTTCACATGAACTTTACCAGCAGAATCTTTTGTTTCTTGAGAAATACCACCGTGAGGGGAATGTTATAATTTGTACCTCGGATGAACTCGCCCGGATGGTCAGAAAAGATTTTCCGATGTATCAAATCAGGGCCAGTATTATTAAGAACCTGAACAGTGTCCGGAAAGTCTCAAAAGCCCTTGAACTATACGATGACGTAGTGATTCCGATGGATTTGAACGACGATGATGAATTTCTAGAAAGCCTTCCTGAAAAAAACCGGATCATGCTTTTTGCCAATGCAGCATGTGCCTACAGTTGTCCTTCCAGGATCTGTTATGCTGATATTTCGAAGTCTAACCAGGCCGGGGCGGAAAAAATCCGGTGCAAAAAACAGGAACTTGGCATGCTTGAGTATGCCTTCTATTTTTTCAATGTTGAGAAGTTTCATCAAATGGGATTTTCAAATTTCAAACTGATTCCGGCTAAACTTTTTGTCAAATATCTGAAAACCAATAATGCATGACGAAGAGTGAGAATATTTGCCTGGCCACGGTAACCACTGCAAGTTATATCCAGTGGACCATGACCATGATGTTTTCATTTCGTGAGTCGAATCCCTGGTTTTCAGGCGATTTCGTGGTTATATCCCCTGACCTGACGGTTGAAGACAGAAGCAGGTTTGACATTTTTCCGAAGGTGCGTTTTATAACCCCTTCAAATCATCTTCTCAGCAGGGTTAAGGAGTTAATAAATGTCCAGCCAGCATTTGCCAGGCTTGCTCCGATGTTCTATTCGCTGGAGACTTTTGGTTTGTCGGGATATTCCAGGGTTTTATTCCTTGACAGTGATGTGCTGGTCGTTAAATCGGTGAGAGAACTGTTTGATGTAACGGTACCGTTCGGGGCATGTGCCGAGTCGTGCTGGTACCAGGGTAAAGGAAGGCGGATTGACACGTATGAAGCGGTTGAAAATTACCAGGTGCCTGGATTGTTTCTGGAAAACCCGATAAACTCAGGATTCATGATCCTCGATGAATCAGTGCTTACCCCTTTGAACTATGATTGTCTTGTACGATTGATTGAACCGGAACTCTGGACAAATAAAAATACGCTTCATGCTGACCAGCTAATCATTAACCTGTATTTCAGAGATAAGATAACGCTTTTCAATGCAAGTTATAACTACAGGCCAACTTCTTCGGCAGCGATCCAGGCAAAAGAGGGGGTCAGGCTTGAAGACGCCATGATCATACATTATTTCCGGCAGTACAAACCCTGGAATTTTGCCGAGGTTTTTAACCTGTCACAAGGCGACATGGTGCATATTGAGGCCTTCCGGATATGGTATGCATACTATGTTGAATTTTTGAAGTACAACCATCTGAAACGAAAAATTAACCTCCTGAAAAGCGATGAACCCCGCCATTCCTGATTTTCTGATTGCAGGTGCAGCAAAGTCGGGAACAACTTCGTTGATTGCTGACCTGAAACACCATCCCGATGTTTACACACCCGGGGCGGAACTTAATTATTTTTCGCACTTTTTCAAAAATGGCAGCGAATGGTATTGTTCACATTTCCCGGATCGTGAAAAAACACAGGGTGAGAAATCAACTTCCTATCTGTACGAAGTCGATTGTCATCAGAGAATTTTCAATCATCACCCCGGGATGAAACTCATTATTTTGCTTCGGGAACCGGTAAAGCGGGCATTTTCCAATTGGACCATGAGGTACAACCAGAGCCGGTTGTTAAAGCAAACCCATCAGTATAACAGGAGAAACAGTCCAGTAATCGATAATATCGGATTTTCCCATTTATTCAACTATTATCTTACCAATAATTCCGAATTAACCCGAAGACAGGAACCATTGGACATTTTTGAACGGGGGAGGTACATTGAGCAAATTGAACATCTTCTGGGGATATTTCCGAAGGAACAGCTGCTGATTCTGATTTCCGAACAATATTATCATGATCCTGCAGAGACGTTAAGTAAAGTCAGCAGGTTTTTAAACATCAACGGTTTCCCGGAAGGCACTTGTACATGGAAACGCAAAACCGAGTATACTGTAAATCTTGATCACGGAACGGCCACAGCGCTTCAGCGGTTTTACAAACCCTTTAACGACCGGCTTTTTGAATTCCTGGGGCGGGAAATTGATGAATGGAAGCCCTGATCCGCAATGAACAATGAAAACTGAACAGTGAACAAAGATCAAAAATATTGCCTTGCGACAGTAACCACTGAAAGTTATTTCCAGTGGACCATGACAATGCTGCACTCGTTTGTCAGCTCAAATCCATGGTTCTCAGGCGATATTGCGGTGATTTGCCATGACCTGCCTCCGGAAATGAAAGACGATATTAAACTGGCGGGAAACGTGAAGCTGGTTGAACCAACTGCAGACCTTATTTCCAGGCTGTTTAAGTTCAGCAATGCCCTGCCTGCATTTAAGGATAAAACAGCCAGGTTTTACTCTCTTGAAATATTCAGGCTGGACGGTTATGACAAGATACTCTTTCTCGACAGCGATATGATCGTGGTTAAATCCGTTGAAGAGTTATTCACGCTTCCCGGATCGTTTTATGCCAGTGCGGAGTTGTGCTGGTACAAAGGCAAGGGGAGAGAGGGGGTGAATTTTAATGTTGGGTTTCAAACGACCGAAAACCAGGGGGGGTTTTTGAAGAATCCTTTCAACACAGGTTTTATGCTTCTTGATAACAGCGTAATAAATGAGAATCACTATCCGGAATTGCTGAAACTCATCGATCCTGAAAGGTGGGGAAATGACAACCTCTCATACACCGATGAGAGGATCATCAACCAGTATTTCGGAAATTCAGTCATGTTGCTCGACACCCGTTATAACTTCAGGGCAAGGGCAGCCCGGATGATCAGGGAGAAAGAGAACATCTCCCTCGATGATGCCAAAATAATACACTACTATTCAAGATTTAAACCCTGGAATTTTAACGAAGTCTTTGATTCATCGCAAAATAACCTGAATTGGTTAAGAGCATACCAGATGTGGTATGAGAGGTACATCAGTTTTTTAAAATTCTACCATTTGCAAAAGAAGTTGACCGCATTAAAAAAAACCGACAAATCATTATGACCAATGATATCGAATTAAATGAAGCGTTGTTAAGCCACCTTCAACACTTTTGCCTGTTTATCGGCTATCCGTACAGCGGGCACAGCCTGGTGGGGTCAATCATTGATGCGCATCCCAATGCAGCAATTTCCCATGAACTCCATGTCGGAAAATTACTGAGGAAGGGATACCCAAAAGAACGGATTTTTTCGATGATCCTCTTAAATTCAATCAAGTTTGCCCGGGAAGGAAGAACATGGAACAATTATTCTTACTTCATTCCGGGTGAATGGAACGGGCGGTTTACGACACTGAAGGTGGTTGGTGACAAAAAGGGCGGAGGCAGTTCGGAATTTTTCACGAAAAAACCGGAAGTTTTCGATGCCATTGGAACAAGGTTGGGCATGCCAATAAAGTACATTCATGTTATAAGGAACCCATATGATATGATCAGCACCCTGTTCACGAAAACCCAGAACCCCAAAACAGACAATATCGTCATTACAATTGATAAATTTATTAAACGAATTGAGCGGACTGCAGAACTGAGGAAACTGATTCAACCTGACGATTGGCATGATGTTTACCACGAAAAGTTATTGTCTCTGCCCGATGAAACCATCCTCAACCTGTTCAGGTTTCTTGGCCTGGAGGTGCCTGAGGGGTTTGTTGAAAATTGCAGAAAAGTCATCTACCCATCCCCGCATAAAAGTCGTTTGGATGTGTCATGGAGTGAATCAAATATTGAGTATGTTTCACAGAATCTGGCCAGGTTTGAACACCTTTCAGCTTATACCTTTCATTCCTGATCTGATATCATGAAAACGATAAAAGCACCAGATTTCATCATTATCGGAGCCATGAAATGCGGTACTTCCACGCTCTTCAAACACCTTGGGAAACACCCGGAAATTAAACTGCCGAGAAAAAAAGAACTCCATTTTTTTGATGAAAATTACTCCTTTGGTCTTGACTGGTATCTCCGTTATTTTAACAAAAACAGGGACACTGTTCCTGTTTGTACCGGGGAAGCATCTCCCTTTTATTTTTTTCATCCGCTGGCACCTGTCCGGATTTACAATACATACCCCGACATCAAACTGATTTTGCTGCTCCGCAACCCGGTAAACCGCGCCTACTCACAGTACCAGCACATGAAACGCAAGGGAAGGATATCCCTGTCATTTGAGCATTGCATCCGGCTTGAGGAGGATGTCCACGCCGGCAGGAAAGAGGCCTTTTACCAGGAGGAAAACCATTCGGACCTGATGTACCGCAGGTTTTCCTTTCTGACCAGGAGCAGGTACGCGGAACAGCTTGCCGAATGGTACCGTTATTTTGACAGGGAACAACTGCTGATCATCCGGAGTGAAGACTATTTTAAAGATGCCGGACAAACCTTTCAGCAGGTTTTCCGATATTTAGGCCTTCCACCGGCAGAGATCAGTATAAACAAAAAGCATAACCCTTCTGATTATCCGCCGATGAAGCCGGAAACAAGGGAACAGCTGACCGCCTATTTCGAGCCGTTCAACCGGCAATTGTATGAGATGACGGGACGTGATTTTGAATGGAGGTAAAAGGTAGCCGGTGATGAGAAATATATGGTGAGATGGCGATAAATTCAGGGAATACGGGTATTTGCACTGTGACAAGTTCTGAATTTGTTCCGGGAACGCTTGTGCTGATCCAATCCTTTTTAAATCACAATCCCTGGTTCGATGGTGATATTGTGATTATTTCGGACGGGCTGGACCCAGAGCAGGCTAAACTGTTTGAAATCTTTCCGAAGGTGGTGTTCCGCAAACCCGGAGAAGATCTGTTGCTGCGTATCGGGCATCTTTGCAATGCACTTCCGGCGTTCATCCCAAGGCGGAAGCGGTTTTATTCCATAGAACTCTTCAACCTTGACGGATACGACCGGCTGTTCTTTTTTGACAGCGACATGCTCGTCACGGGTAATATTTCGGAACTGCTTTCGTATCCCGAACCACTGCTGGCGTGCTCGGATCAGCCGAACCGGCATGTTGGGAAAGTGCGCGACCGCAGCACCTTTAAAAGGATCAGCGCCGATGGGGTCGGAGACAGAGATGTGTTGAAGAAAACCTTCAATGCCGGTTTTATGGTTGCTGATAAAACTTTGCTGAACCATCACACATATGAAGGGTTAAAGGAGTTGATTCACAGCACCGTTTTCGGGAATATCCGCACGCACAACACCGACCAGGTGGTGCTCAACCTGCTTTTTGACGGGAAAGTCCGGTTACTTGATTATACGTATAACATGATCGTCAGCAATTGGCGGGACTTTTCAGCAGCCGGTCATATCGATCCTGCTGACATCAGGATTTTGCACTTTACCGGAAGCTACAAACCCTGGGAAACCGGTGCCAACAGGGATGGCCTTGCTGATGATCCGGTAGTGAAGGCTTTTTACGATGCCTGGTTTGCTGTGAATGATGAAGTTATGGCGAGGATTGTTTATTTTTTCCTGATCTGTCCCCGTTGATTCATCCTGCCTGACAGTATAAGCTTCAGCCATTTAACCTGTGTCATCATAAGGTATAGCAGGTTATTTTGTGGAATTTTCCCTGAATCTTCCCAAACATAGGGTTTGATGAGGGTGTTGAGAAATGCTCTCTTTTTACTTGGTATGTCATCGGTCATCAATAGCAGGTAGATCTGCTGTGAAACCCGTTGTGCGACCGTACTGAAAAAACGGTTAATCCTGCCGGCAGGCTTCTGTGCAGAGGTTCCCGTTATTGTGTCAACACACTGGTTGTAAATGAATTGTTCTTTTTTTGTCAACTTGTTCAATGGCGGAAAATTCCCCGACTCTGTGAGGTTAAACAGTGACACTGCAAGCGCCAGGCTCACATTAACAGCGGTTGTGCAGTTGAATTTTTCCGCACTGACAAGCAATTCTTTCAAATTTATTGCAGGCATTCGCATCATATGCCCGATATCGTATAACCAGAGCAGCAACTCGAACCGGTGATAAATGCCATGGGTTGCCAGAACAATAAAGTAGTCATCCAGGGGGAATGTATTGAAATCCCTGCCATGAACAGTAACCCGGGTTTTGGAATCAAACAGCGCTGCGGTATGTATGGTTGTAAAATATTTTGAGACAGCCCAGTGCAGTTCAATGAAGACCATTTTATGGGGATGCCGGAACCTCACATGGTTCTCCCTTTTCATGTAAAGTGCGTGTTTCTCAGGATGGTTGCAGAAGTACTGGTCAATCAGTTGATATCCTGCCTGTGACAATACCAGGATGGCTTTGTCAATGTTCATCTCTTCGATCAGGATATCAATATCCCTTGTTTGCCTGCAGGAGTAATCGCCATACAACTGCCATATCATTAAAGGACCCTTCAGGCTGATAAATTGAATATTATGGGTGCTGAACAGTTCATGCAACACATCGAGTTCCCCGGCCAGGTTCATTATCCTTTTCAGACTTCTTGATGCCAGGGTTGACAGTTCTTCCAGAACCACACCGGGAACTTCCGTCTGAAAATTTTTCAATGCGAAGTGAATCTGCGGGGACAACCTGTGTTTCGTTACAAGCGCTATGAAGTCCGGCCAGTCGATCGTATTACCGGACAGGAACCCTGTAAGGTCTTTGTAATTGTTTTCCAGGTTGTATCTGCAGCATTGCAACAATAATTGCATTGTCGCAGAAGGCTTCATTTTTACTGTTTCCAACAGGTCAGGCACCTCTTTTTTTCTTGGGATCCTTCTTGTGATTTTTATCCTTGTGTTTCCTGACCTTCACAGAATCTGTCGGATATCCCAATAATTTTTCGAGGGCCCGGCGATTCTGTTTGACTTCAGGAATCCTGCCTCCTCCTCTGATGCCTTTCAACATATCGTATGAATCCCTGTACTTGCCTTTGGTGTAATAAAGGGTTGACAAATTCACTCTTGCTTCCTTGAATCCGGGCACGATCTGAAGCGCTTTCAGGTAGTAGTGTTCAGCCAGTCCGTAATACCCGATATTGTAATAGCTCTTGCCAAGGTTGTTGAGCAATGCAACGTGATTCGGATGAAAGGCATGCGCAGATGCATATGAATGGATCGCAGCACTGTTGTCGTTCATCATTGCATGGATCAACCCGGCATAATAATCTACCGGGGATCCCGGAGCATCCAGGCTTCTCCATGGTGTGCGGGCTGCGTCAACTTCATCCAATGCCTCTGCCATTTTCCCGGCATTACGCAAAGCAATGCTCTTTTTGATATGGGTTTCGACTTTCAATGCCTGGTAACCATACACGGTGCCGAAGAGAAGGAAAAGGAGGACCGGAACGAAAAAAAGCTGCCGGTTGACATTTACCTGTTTCGCAGCAACTGATGTTGAGGATAAGGTAATAAGACCAGCAACCAGGATGGCAAATATCACCTGGTGGTCAATCCGCTGATAAGGGAAATCAAAACAGGCAACGACCAGGTAACCGATAAGCCCTGCCATGATGAAAAGGGCTTGTTTTACACGTTCCTTTTCAAAATTGCTTCGAAGGATGCGGATGAACAACCATATCGCTGCCATGATCATGCAAAGGTAGAGTCCAACCCCCGGAACTCCTTTCTCAGCAAGGATCCAGAGGTAATCATTGTGTGGTGAGATCCAGTTTACCTCCTTGTCTTTTAACCCGATCCTGCTGTAATATTCAGGGATGGCAATCTGCCAGTTACCGGCACCCACCCCTGTAACCGGATGGTCCATGGCCATTTCGGCTGTTATCTTCCACATGCCAAGCCTGAAATGGTTGTTGTCGGCTTCCGGTCGTATGATAGAGCCCAGTTTTTCAATGTATTTGCTGTGGGTGAATTTTCCGCCTTCAAGCACCCCTGCTGCAAGAATGATCACAACCGACGAAGCAACAATAACCATTGTTTTTACATGGCGGCCGCTTAATTCAAGTTTTTTGGAATAAATTACGGTAATCACTGAAATGACAATGCCGGAGAGGACGACGCCAACCCATGTGGCCCTGGCCGCTACAATCACGAGCATGATAAATATCATAACAGTAGCGGTGAAGGCAGCAGCACGCCGGTTGCCCTTCCCGGAAACAGCAGCATACATTGTAAATGGAAGGAGCAGCATCAGGTAACTGGCATATTCGTTTTTATTTCCCATCAACCCCTTGACCACGGTAATAATATCCCTGCCATTGGCCAGGTGTACTTCATCGTTGCCGGGCACCATGGTGAAAAATTGGTAGAACCCGATCAGGATGGCAATGAAGGCTGCAATGACAGCCATGTTGGCAATTCTGGCAAACCAGCCCGGTGTGACAGCGAACAGTTGCGCGGCATAAACTATGACAATCAGCGTCAGTCCTGTTTTTGTTATGTCTGAAAGACCTTCAACCTTATTCAATGCCCCGGCAACTGAAAGAATCAGCATGAGCAGATAAAGCCCGCCAAAGATGAGCACCGGGTTTTTAAGCAAACCAGGGGTGAAAGCAGTTTCCCGGTGGAATGCATAGAGGTAGGCGGTGTAGCACAATACAAAAAACGACAGCACCATCATCCTGGGCACGAGAGAAGCATCCTGCGCCGTTGGAAAAAAGACCAGTGGCAGGACCAGCATCAGGAAAAAAAAGAATACATTGAAGAGGACCGGGGAAGGAGGGATTCCGGAAGTTTTTGCTTTTTTGTTTTTTGCAGTCATCGTTGATGTTTTTATAAAATAGAACCGGGGGGACCGGAGATTATGAAATATTCTATCGTGCAGAGCTGCAAACATAAAACAAAATATTGAAAATATTCAATGCCTGTTACTAAATCCTTCAGTTAAGAAAGGAGTTCAGTGGTTCCGTCTTGTTTTAGACTATGTTAACCTGGTTTCCTGAATCCCCATATACACACATCTGTGTTCCCCGGGTAGGCTAAAAAAAGCTGATTATATATTTTTTGTAGGGCAAACACCTACATAAAAATCATACATCTGCCTACAACTAATTATAAAAATTCTGAATAATTTTCCAATCTTGAATTGTTTTCTTATACCAACCAGGTTTATTTACTTAACAATCACAAATTCAATAAAATAATCCATAAATTCCATAGCCATGAAAAACATTTTATTCACGATCGGCCTGATTTTACTGTTTGTAAGTCAAAGTAACGCACAGTCACCGGACAAAGATTTTGTAATTGTCGGGGCAGGCTCGAATGATGCGAACCTGGTTCAGGTTCAAAAACGATATGCAAAAAAGAGTAATGCATATCAGATCCGGGAGACACAGGTCAGCCCCTTGAAGCAGATCGTCAAAGCACTTGACGGCCGGACGGTTCAGGACCTGCACATATACCTTGAGAGCAAACCCGGTGAACTGATTTTTAACAGCATGGCCATTACCTCGAAAAATGTATATGAGTGTAAGGAGTTGCTGGCAAAGTGGAAGAGTTCTGTCAAAGGAAAAGTTATGATACACAGCATAGTGGCTTTCACCACGCCTGCCGGGACAGAACTCAAACAGCAGTTGGAGCAACTTTCCGGGCTGGAATTTATCATGGTGAGATAGTCTTTGGAAGCAAATAATCTGAATGAAGAAAATATAAATAAATATAAATACAGGAGGTCATGATGAAAAACATCTATCAAAACCAGCGCTTCATTAATTTGCAGGGAGCAACAGTATTTTCAACGATACTGTTGTTACTGTTATTAGCCTTTCCCTCCCGGATGACCGGAGGAACTATCTCGGGAATATTTACAACCCTTCCCGACTGCCCGCAGTCATTAAACGCCATGTGCATCGATCCGGCATCGGGTTTTATGTATGCTTTGGGCAATGATCAGAGTTCTGCCTATTTCAGATACGATATTGCAACGGGGACCTGGACGACCCTGGCCAGTGCATCGCATATAACAGATAACAATGCAGGTGCGACCCTGGTAAATGGAAAAATATACATCGCATACACCCAGTTTTCGAATTTGGAGGTTTATACCATTGCCACCAATTCATGGACGAGCATTGCAGGCCCTCCTGGTAGTGATGGTACCGGGGATATTTCCAACGATGGTACCAATATCTACATTGCCTGCGATGGTGTTCCGGGCAACTTTTGGAGATACAATATTGCTGCCGGCACCTATACTGCCCTGGCATCAGCGCCTGCTGTGGAAAAGTGGGGCGGCCTCGCCTATAAAAACGGGTATTTTTACTGTAGCGAAGGCAACGGGAATTCGGGTTTCAGCAGGTATCATGTTGCCACCGACACATGGGAAGTTTTAACCGGTGTTCCTGACGGAGTAGTACTGGGTGCAGCCATTTATGACGCTTATTATTATTGCATGGGTAGTTACGGCGGAACAAATCTCTATTCCTACGACCTTGGTGCCCAGGAATGGAACAACACACTCACGCTTCCCTGGTCAGTTGACGATGCCAGCATCTGTGTGTATAATGGCTCCCTGTATATATTTCAAGGAGAGGCCGGAACCGGTTTTACGCAATTCACTCCGAACAACCCCATGCTTACCAACATGGAGCCCATCCCGTTAAGGTATACCCTTGGGGCTGCTGCGAAAAATATTACCGCGACGCTCACAGCATCACAGAACTTAGGGACCAACTTTGTAAGTGGAACTGTGACCGTCTCCAACAATTTTGAGTCTGGGAAAGACGTTCTTTCTTTTGTCAACGCCTATGGCATTACCGGGTCATGGAACTCAACAACAGGAGTGCTCACGTTAACCGGTACCACCACCATCGCCAATTACCAGGCAGCGCTCAGGTCAGTTAAATACAGCAACGCAGTTGGATCCTCAGGTGCCACCCGCACGATCGACTTTTCAGTTACTGACGGTCTGCTTAACTCCAATACTGCCAGCAGGGATGTTCTTGCTCCGGGGCCACCCAGTGTATCGACGGCCTCGGTATCGGCAATATCGGCAACATCTGCCACATCCGGAGGCAATGTGCTTGATGATGGCGGTGCCACGGTAACAGTCCGTGGTGTTTGCTGGAACAATGTAGGAACGCCCGTCACTGCGAATCCTAAAACCACCAATGGAACAGGAATGGGTGCTTTCACCAGCTCTATCACAGGGCTTATTAATGGAACCACCTGGTATGTGAGGGCATATGCGACCAATAGTTATGGAACCTCCTATGGTTCTGAAGAAAGTTTCGTTGCCGCTGACTACCCGCCAACTGTTACTACAACAGCTATTTCTGCAATTAATGCAACTTCTGCAAGTTCCGGAGGTGATGTTACCAGTGCAGGCAGCTATCCTGTTACTGCAAGGGGGGTTTGCTGGAATACCATTGGATCGCCCACCACGGCCGATCCCAAAACAAGCAACGGAACGGGAACAGGTGCTTTCACCAGTTCCATCACCGGGCTCACGCTTGGAACTACCTATTATGTAAGGGCCTATGCAACCAGTTCAGCTGGCACATCATATGGTAATGAGTTAAATTTTATGGCATCAGATGGCCCAACAGTTAATGCCGGACCAGATGCAACAACCTGTGGCACAGATTACGGAGTTTCAGGTAGTGCCGGAGGGCCGTATTCTGTAAATTATACTGAGTGGTCGACCAGTGGGGATGGCTATTTCGACAACACTTCTAATCTGGCAACGACATACTTCGCCGGCTATAATGATATCAGCACTGGTTTTGTTACTTTAACACTGTTTGCTGAATTTTCGGATCCTGCCACAACTACTTTGACGGATGACATGACCCTGACCATCAGCGGCACAGTTGGTGGCGCTATTAGTCCCACAATAGGCGGTGTGTGTGCAGGTACCAACAGCACCCTGCTGACACTTGAAAACTACACCGGAACGATCCAGAAATGGCAATACAGTGCCAATGGTACTGATGCCTGGACCGATATTGCGGCTTCAACTGCATCGACTTATACTGCGACGAATCTTTCAGCATCAAGATATTACCGGGTTGTGGTCAAAAACGGCACCTGTGATGCTGCAAATTCCGAACTTGCACTGATCAATGCCGAAGTGCCGCCTGTCTCAGGCTCATTGGCCAAAACCCCCGATGTCGCTACTGTCTTTGATGGTACCTATGTTTCTGCAGTCCTTACCCCCGGAACCGGTGGTAAAGAAACAGATGCACTTTTATACAGAACCAAGACCGGAGCCGTTTGGTCAGCACCATTGGCATATACGTCAGGGACTACAATTGCCACAACCGGGAAAACAGGCGTAAACATCTATACGTGGCGCGAATTCACATACTGTGATCCAGGAAGTTCGATTGTCTCAGTGGATTGGGCAGTTGAGTTAAAGCCTTCTGCGGGAGCGATCGCCGCGAGCCAGACGATATGCTACAACACCACCCCGGCGGCCTTCACCTCAACTTTGGACGGAACCGGGATCGGAACCATCTCGTACGAATGGCAGACCAATGCCAGCGGGAGTTATATCAACATCAGCGGGGCGACGCTGGCAACCTACCAGGCGCCAACGCTGACGGCAACGACCAGTTACCAGAGGAGAACGGTTGCCACTACAGGCGGTACCGATTACTATTCGGACTATACCACACCGGTCACAATTACCGTT
>CAIYJU010000055.1 GCA_903926565.1 uncultured Bacteroidales bacterium | reverse complement strand
TGTAGATTTCCAGTTTCAGGTCCTGTCCGGTACCATCTCCCGATTGTTCGAGGGTGAATGTGCCTGTCGTAGGGTTGGGATAAAGACGGAACTGCATGGTTTCCGTTGCAGGTGCCAGGCCATCTGTTCCCGTGGCAACTGACTTGGCTGCCGGCAAAGCGCCACAATACTGGCCGGTGGTGGTGATGGTTCCGAGCAGGTAACCGCCTTCAACCACCGTGGTTCCGGGCAGGAACGAGATCATCTGGCCTGCAATGAAAGTTGCCTGGCCGCCATTTTGCACGAGGAAGGTGTTTTCACCACCGGCAACAATGATGGTGCCTGAGGCATTGAAACATTGGGCCTGCCCGTTGACAATCGTGGTGTTACTGACTGAAATGTTTGCCGGGCTGGTCACAACTGCCAGTGTTCGCGCAGTTCCGGTGCCACAAGGAGTTGACGGGGTAACCGAAATATTTCCCGAACCAGAACCAACCGTTACGGTCACTGAATTGGTTGTGCCACCTGCTGTCTGAACCCAACCTGAAGGAAAGGCCCATGTATAAGAGACACCACCCACATTCAACACACTGTATACGAGGCTTGTTCCTTCAAGAGGATTTGCGGTACCGGTTATCATACCGGGTTGATCAGGCCCGATGGTGTTTGGCGTGACCGCCAGAAATTGTCCCGGGCCAAAACCAAAAACATTCGAAGGAATAACCATCAATGCACCGGGGGTGCTTCCAACAGTCACCGTAACGGAATTGGTTGTTTCACCAGCCGTGACAACCCAGTCGGCAGGGAACTGCCATGCGTAAGTTACACCATACACATTGGTTACACTGTATATTTGTGAGGAACCGATGCAGGGTGTTGCCGGACCTGTAATTGCAGATGGTTGGGCCGGAACGGTAAACTCTGACAGGTTCCTTGACCATATGGAGTTTCCGCAGGCAAATACTTTGTCATTTATAAATACAATGGCAGCAGTTGTTTGCGGGTAGATATTATCATTCACATTATGCCAGGTTGCGCCTTTGTCATTTGAGCCCCAAATTATTTTACTGGTTAATGTCCCTGTTGAAATAAAAACATTTGATCCGCTTGCACCGAGGGTAGATGTGTAAATATTAGGGGCATCCAGGGGTGATGTGATATTCGTCCAGGTTTGCCCGTCATCATCGGATCTGTAAAGTGTAATCGCATCGGTTCCACCTCCATCTGTTGTCCGTCCTGATATATATACAGACCCTCCGGCGACAATCATACGGTCGGAACTGGCGGCCAGAACCTGTGACCAGGTAGCTCCATGGTCCGTCGACCGGAAAATCCCTCTTTGGGAGTAATAGCCAGTGCCATAAAGCATGCTTGTGCCGGTTGATAAATACACGCCGGGCCCCATATATACAAAATAGGGATCAATCACCCCTTTGGTCCAGTTCAGACCGCCATCTGTAGAGGAATAGGGTCCTGAAGTTGTGCTTATATATAACCGGGAGCCGTCGGAATACAGACTATAATATTCGGTTGTATTACCGTCTATGCCGGTCATACTTAAGTTCCATGAAGCTCCATTGTCAGTTGACCGGGAAATACCGGCTAAATAATCACATGTAAGATATACGCCGTTTTGTGTTAACCAGGGCATGGTGCCATAAATGCCGTTACCAACCCTGCCGGGAGCATTGGTTTCGGTCCAGCTATTGCCTGCATTCGTCGACATGGAAACATCGTAGAACACAGCAGTTGCATCTGTTGTTAAACCAACCGGATAAGGCGTAGGATTTGTATTTGGAATCAGCCCCGTGCTGATATTTGTCCAGTTCTGGCCCAGGTCGGATGAACGAAAAACCTCAAAGCTTGCCGTTGCGGTATAAATATTCGCTCCTAAAGCAGCTGCAGCGCCAACTGAATGTGCCTTGATGCCTGCATCTGAATGAACCCATATGTCCCCGTTATTTTGTGTACGGAAAAGGCCACCATTCGTACCCACATAAATGCCACCGGCAGTCTTTACAGCAGTACCTCCATTTCCCATGGCTGATCTTGTTATCCCGTTGCCGGTAACATCAGTCCAGGTTGCCCCGCCATCGGTTGAACGGATGACATTGTTAAAAGATGTGGCGATGATGGCAGTGGCATCCCCCACGATGGAGGCATTGTAAGAATAAATTATACCTCCGGGGTTGGTAAGTTCCCAGATCCCGGTGCCGTTTGTATATTTCCAGATCCCGGAGAACCATGTTCCTGCATAAACATCGGTTCCTATAATTGAAAGCCCCACAATCCTGCCCGGTTCTGTTCCATTTGAACAAACTCCCCATGTGAGTCCGTTGTCGGTCGACTGACGAACTCCGCCGCTATATGAATCACCCGAATAAACAATCGTATCTGTGGCGGCAACAGCAGCAAGCTGGTTGCGTGATGATCCTATGGCAACTTTTGTCCAGGTTTCACCATTATCTGTCGAACGAGCCACTCCCCCGGATGTTCCTGCAAACAAGGTTGTACTGTTTGCTGCAAGGCAAAGTCCTGAACCAGTGTATTTTTTTATCCATGTAAGGCCGTTGTCGGTTGAACGGTATATGCCGGCAGTTGAAGCCAAAAACAAATTATCTCCGAACTTTGCCAGCGCTTTGCCCGGACCGGGCCATGTTGCCGACTGAATAATGGACCAGGTATTCCCATTGTCAGTTGAGGTGTAAAAACCGTTAACAGTAGCTGAATACAGTGCACTGCCGGAACTGGCAATGAGTGCGACACTGCCGCCATTTGGACCTGCCTGGGCCCACTGGGCCGATGATTTTTCAATGCCCAGGTAAAAAACCATCAGCACACTGAACAATACTGTCAAATTTAGACTTTTTCTCATAATTGGTTTTTTTGTGAATGATTAATTGGAATATGTGCCATCGGGGTCAATGCTGGTGTTTTCAGCATGCGGTTTTTCTTCGGAAACAATAAGTTTAATAAGAACGGATCGCTGAAGTTTCAGCTTTTTTAAATACTTGCCATTTTCAATATAATTCTCCGAATCTGAACCGCCGGACTCATGATCGGGTTCGACAGGATGTTTGTTTTTCTTTGGCATTGGAGACAGATGGTTTTGAGACCCCAAATATCACCACTCCTGGTCCTGAATAAAAATTTTCCACCCCGACAATTTGAGGACTTCACCCGATTTTTATATATACAATTTACAGACAATTGCACCTATGTACCTGTTAATGTAAATGATAGCATTTTGTCCCGCATATGGACATACAAGATCATTCCATATGATTGATGGATTAACGTCCGGAGAATAAATTGCAAGGAGAAATCTTGATTCGTGAAACGTTACAACTGAGAAAGGAAGGTCACAAGATTTGTTTCCAGATTGGAGATCGCCAGCTTTTTACGCAGCCGGTACCTGGCCTTATCGATGGAAAGAAGCTGCTGTCCGGTTAATTCGGCGATGTCTTTCGTTGACATGTTTAGCCGGAGAAAAGCACATAATTTTAATTCATTCTGGGTTAGGTCGGGATAGTCTTTCAACAACTTTTCATAAAACCCGGCATGGACCTCCTGGAAACGCCGGGAAAATTCGTTGAGCATTTTGTCGTTGGTGCTGTTTCTTAGCTCCTGGCTGATCAGCGCTATTGATTCCTTTGCTTCAATTCCCTTCGCCTGTCGTTCAAGTTGCATCAGTTTTCCGGAGATATCAGAAAGCAATTCATTTTTTTTGATCAGGGAGATCAGGTTTACAGTCAGTTCCCTGTCCTTATTGTCCAGTTCCGATTCAATCTTCTCTTTTTCAAGAACCAGGTTTTCCTTTTCAAGAACAACGAGCTTAGTCTTTAGCCGGTACCTGGAAAACACCAACCCTAAAATAACAAGGCCGGCAACCAGACCAAAGATGATGATCAGCATGATGATATTTTTTGTCTGCTGGGTCTGCCTTCTTTCAAATTCCTTTTTATCGTATTGGTACTGAAGCTCAAACTTCGACGTAAGCATTTGCTTTTTAGATGCAAAAAGACTATCCCCTGCAACTTTTTCCAGCCTTAAATATTTATACGCGTTTACAATATCTTTCCTCGCTGTATAAATCTGGTTAAGCATTTGTGCGGCCGGGGCAATGATCCTGTAATATCCGTTACGCTGTCCTTCGTCCAGGGCTTTATTAAAATACGCAATACTTTCATCCATCCTGTTATCGGCGTGGTCGCAAAAACCAAAATTCAGATAGCATTCCGCCATGTGCATCCTGTTATTCAATCCGGCAAAGATGTTGAGGGATTGCTGAAAACTTATGCGGGCCTCCTCAAAAAAGCCTTTATTCATCTGGTCGTAGCCGATGTTCATGATGTTGATCCCCTGCCCGAGTTTATTACCCAGCTTAATGTTTATTTCCAGGGCTTTTCTGAAAAACATGATGGCCGTATCATATTTTTCCAGGTATTCATACACTACCGCAATATTGTTATACTGCGTTTTGATCGATGACTGATCGTTGATCTCTTTTGCAAGAATTGAAGATTTGTTGTAATATTCAAGTGCCTTTTTATAGTCCCGCTGGCTGGTAAAGTCGATGCCTATATTGCCTAAAGCATTGGATATTCCGGCTTTATCATTAATTTTTTCAAATAGTTTAAGACTTTGAAATAAATACTGGGAACTGTGGTCATAATCATCAAGTTCCGAATATATTGTTCCGATCAGGCTCAGCGCATTCGCCAGTTCCTTGTCATACCTCAGATCCTCCGACATCTCCTTCGATTTCTGTGCCAGCTCCATGGCTTTCTTATAATCGCTTCTTCTGAAATAGCAGTTGCCAAGCTTGATCATTGCCTGGATCCTGCCTTTCTGGTAGCTATTTTGCTGGGCTATGACAAAGGCCCGGTTGGCAAAATCAATGGCGTTATCCAGGTACTGATTTTCAGGTTTTGCAAGAAATTCAAGAATCAGGTCAACTTTTTTATCCGGCTCCTTAATCGTGCTCAACAATGAATTCAGGCTGTCGAGCTTTACCATACCCTGGGCGGAAATTTTCTGGCAGTATAAAATGCACAGGATTGAAAAAAACAGGGTCAGTCTCAATTTCATCGGATCTTTGAATTTGGAGCTTTGGCCTGATTCAGGGTTATTCAGGAAAATAATATTTGTTCAACCAGATTTTAAACATGGGATCAAGAAATACACCGGTTCCCTGCACCGTGTCAATTATCTCCTTATCGGTCAAAGCCTGTTTTATCCTGCTTACATTTGCTGATGTTCCAAGCTGGTATTTTTGGATGGTCTCCTTTGAACTAAAACGGGTTTCTTCTTTGATCAGAGCTCTGAGGTAATTTACCTGTGTCGTACTGAGCGATTCTGTGAGATTTTGAAATAAAAGACTAAGCTGCATCGTAAGCGAATCGAGTGACTGATCAATCACCTGACCTGTCATTTTATGATCACATCGCAGCCAGCACAACTGTGCAAGTTGCTGAACATAATAAGGGTGATTGTCAACCAACTCTGCAATCCGGCAGGATTGCTCAGGGGCGATTTCTTTGCCCGTTGCACGAAACCGTTCAGTGATATATTTCTCCCAGTCTTTTGTTGCTATTTTTTCAATAAACATCACATCCCCGAATTTATAAAATGGCATGGAAGGGGAGGTGAAAACCTGCATCAACATGTGGCGTTTACTTCCAAACAGGCAATAAGATACATCCTGATGCTTTTGCCAGTGCGACCGCAATTGTTTTTGAAAAGCCACAGTATCGCT
>CAIYJU010000054.1 GCA_903926565.1 uncultured Bacteroidales bacterium | reverse complement strand
GCAGTCATAATTTTATCATATATTTCCTGTACTATGGAACTTTGTTGATTTCAAAACGGTCAACGAATATTCAATTGAGTGATCATTTAGGTCAAAAAAGGGAAGAATTATCTGCAATAAAAATTTTCAAAAGAATACACCTTTAAAACATTTTACTGTGGCTGAGCCCAAAGCAAAAACGTTACAACAAAAACTTGGTTTCTTTGATGAGGATTTGAAAAGTCCTGTTCATGATGATATACTAAAGTGGTTGGACAAAAACATCTTAATGGTTATTCATAGCCTTTATAGCATCCGTGAATGGCCAAAAAACAAAATTGATGAGCAACGTAAATTAGCCGAACAAATTTTCGTCGAAAACATTTCAGAAGTTGAAGAAACACTTGGTAATCTCAATATGCAACAAACTAAAATCTTAGCTGAATTACCAGAACTTGAACGCAGATATTCTGATGCCTTGAGTCTAGAAGAAAATTCCACAGACACCTACAAACCAAGCAATTTCCGACTTAAAGAAATTGAAGAAAATAAAAAGAAAAATGCTGGAATAAGCACTGAAATAGAGGAGCAAAATGCACGATTAGTTCTCTTGAAAAGCTGGAAGGGATTGGGCTCTCTCCCAAAAAGGAACGAAATTAAAATTATTGAAAAACCTTGGGAATACCCCGTTACTTCACAATCCTCACCTTCTGTATCAGGTTATCGTTCGGGCAAAAACATTATTGGCTTTATTGATCTCAAAGTAACGTTTACTTTTACACAATTATCTCTTACGGGAATCAATTTTGCAAAAAGGGAGATAATCGGGAATGTAGATTGGACTCAAACAGAAAGAAAAATTCCTGACAATGGAGATTATCTGGGTTGGAATCATACATTTTTCGTAGAGGTTAAAACCAAAATAACATCACTTGGAGAACTATTTCGTCAAATCAGAATGTATAAGGAATTCGTAAATGGTGACTTTGTCATTGTTTGTCCTGATGACTCAGAAAAAGATATCATTCAAAGCCAGGGCTTCAAATTCTACAAATATGAACCGGACAAAGGAAATGATACCTAGGTAACGAGACTGCCAATTGCTATTAGGATTATCACATTTCAACAATCAGATATTTAAAAAATTGTACGTTTATTAAAATATATCTTGGCCTAAAACAATGAGACAAGACTGGAATAACAAAAGAGTAGAAAAAATATCGTAAAAATATTGCAGGATCCCGAATATGTTGTATATTTGCATCAACAGTACCCGTTTTGCATACCATAAGAACTGCAGGCGGGTCATTTTTTTATATCCTTATGGCCAATAAACCCCCATACACTATTCTTGATCAAATACAGCTGCTCAAATCTCGGGGATTGCTATTCAGGGATGAAACTCAAGCAACTCACTGGCTCAAAAACATAAGCTACTACCGACTTAAAGGCTATTGGTGGGATATGCAGGCTGACAGAATCAACCACCAATTCGATCCTAATTCATATTTTGAAGATGTCATAGACCGTTACAACTTCGACCGTCATTTGCGACTCATCCTTTTCGATTCTATCGAACGAATTGAGATTGCTTTGCGAGCCAAAATGATTTACCACTTATCCTTGGCACACGGTGGATTATGGTACTTAAACAATTCTCTGTTTACAGACACGGCAAAACACAGTCAGCACATCGTTGACTTAAAATCAGAATTTAACCGAAGTCAGGAAATATTTATCAAAGATCAAAGATCGCGTTATCCTGATGTCGATGCTGACGCTTGGAAAATAATTGAAGTTGCTTCGTTCGGCACAATATCAAAATTGTATAAGAACTTAAATCACCAATTACCAGAGAAATCAATCATTGCAAAGGAAATGGGTCTGAATTTGCATAGTGAACTGTCTAGTTGGTTGGAGGCGATTGCATACGTTCGTAATATCATCGCTCACCATTCCCGTCTCTGGAGCCGAAACATGGTAAAAACACCTATTGTCAATCTGAATAATCCATCGGGCTCATGGTTCTCTCAAACCCTTCAGCCAGTGCAGTTAAAAAAGCCTTTTCTAATTATTTCCTGTCTCATTTACTTATGCAATGCCACTACACCCAGTCATCAAATTAAAACAAAACTTTTAGCACTGTTTGACAGTAATCCCAATATACCTATCTATAAACTAGGTTTTCTGAACAACTGGGGTGAAGAACCTATCTGGAGATAGTCAGGCAAGATTGTCTGGATAGACAGTAAACAATACATATTGCTCAATTCGAATATCCTTGATTCGCAACCGTAAAATACTCAACCCCACCCCGTTTATCATCTCCTGAAGGCCTGCCAAATTTATCAATCACTTGGGGATTATACATTGCCTGATGATATTCACACCAGGCGATCATCTTCTTTTTGAACCGGTGCGGCGTCATGAATTTTCGTTGTGTGGGAGTTTTTTCAAGGAACCCATTATACAACTCAGCTCTGGGAATCGGAACATTCATGTTCTGCACCGAAATTGAATTGATGCTCTCCGGACCTTCAACATTGAAATACTCCCCGGCCCATGTGAGGAAATCCTCACCGATGAACTGCCGGAGCCGACGCTGATCCAGACGGTCGGTCGGTGGCTGGATCAGACCGGAATGGTTATACCCCCATCCCTGGTCGGCTGCATGAAAGTAAAGCCTCAGGCAATCGGCCATGAAGTTGTAAAAGAGGTTCCATTGCCGGTCATCCCATTCATCGAAAAAATTGATCCCGAAATCATCCACCGGTTTGAAATATTCATTGTAATAATCGCTGAAGGCGATGAGTGCTTGCCTGTCCTTGAAGGAAGAGCTGCTCCCATTGATGGCGTGGTTTGTGGTGAGATACATTTTGGGAGTATCACGCTCGGAAAGGGTATATTTCTTCTGCCCTTTGGAATTGACTGTCAGTTTTCCTGTGATGATCGGAAAAAAGAATTCGAAGTCGATGTTGGCGCGAACGTCATCGAGGAAGATGCTGTCTGTTTTCTCGGACACTTCCTCAAAGATGAAAGGATCATTTTCCAGATCCTTCGATTTAGCGCCGATATAGCATTGAGGGACCACCTCGCCAATGGCAAAACCAACGATTGATTTACCGGTACGGCCATTGCTTTCGCCTACTTCGCTCAGTTTTCCGTCCATGGCAATGACGGCCTTCTCACAGGATTTATCCCGGTATTTATGGAGCAGATAACCAATGGCTGTCATTTTTGATACCATATGGAGATTTGTCTCCATCTTTTCCTCCATGGTTCGCCGATCCTGATCAAGTTTTTTCCTGGTCTTTTGATCTTGGATTTTATACCAGAAAAACTCACCGGTGTTGTACACAAAACGGGCAAAGTGGCATTCTTTGGCCTCTTTGGTGAATTCAACATGATACTGACCTATTGCAGATTCGTATTCTATCGGGTCCAACTTGTGAGCCAGGATATAATCAAGATCAATCTGGCCCACCTTTACCATCACCTTGCCGATCAGCGCTGCATCAAAATCATTTACTTTGTCACGCCACACATAATTTTGCAGATCACTCAACGGTTTTTGCTCAATACCACCGGCAGTGATCTTCCAATAGTTGTTTTTGAAGAAAAGATATTGGTGGCGTTTGTCCGCATACTCGAAAACAGGCTTAACAAAGTCGATGTTTCCCAGGGAATCTGGACCGAAATACATCTTGTTGCCACGATAGAGCATGTCCATGACTTCAACCATTACCTCTTTATTATTAGTAGCCAGGATTGCCTTGCTGAACTCCATAATATAGTCACGCACCTGGTAGGCTTCGACGATATGCACAATTTTATCAATGATATGACAAAGGGCATACTGGCGTCCGGCCATCTCGATCCGACCAAAACCACGCCGGTGCAGAAAATTGTACGCATACAGATAGCGGAATCGATACTGGGTGTATTCATTTCCCTTGCGATCCTGCTTGGCCATTGTTTCCCAAAACTGTTCATCCTCCTGCAGAGGTTGCGTGGGCACCAATTTACCGGCTTCATCAAACTTCCATTTATGTCGCCCGATATCGAATTCAGGGATATTCTGAAGGATATCCCGGTATTTGGTGGCAAATGAATTGGAGTCCTGGAGGCTCCAGAATTCAAGCAGCTTGAGATCTGAAACCGTTGTGATCTTATTGATCTGGATGAATTTGCCTTTGCCGTCCTTTTCATTGATGCAGGTTTTGACATCATTGAACAGGTCATTTTCGCGCTCCTTCAGGGAACCGGCCAGCAGATCATCAATACCTTTTTCATACACAGGTATTGATTCATCCCGGAGGATGTATGCGAAGTAAATTTCCAGGTAGATGCCAAGGTTGACAAACGTTTTAAAGTAGTCCCGGTAATTGCGAACGGCCCAATAGAACGAGTATGGCCGCTGATCAACCCGGGCGCCGGGCTTCAGATCATTGCTCAGGGCATCCCAATCGGCATCGAGTACAAATATCACTTCTTCAACTTTGCAGGCCTGTACAATGAGCTGCAGCTCGTATGGCAGTTTGTTGTTGTGCCCGATGTTCTGGATGCCCATCACCCCAACCGACATCAAACCATGCTTGCTGGCCTTGATGGCTTTCTTTTCTCCCTCCTGGATAAATAAACGGGAGATCACCCGGCGGTTGCGATAGGCCTCCCGGATGTTTTCCGGAAAGAAGAGATGGGATCCCGAACCGGCAGGAGATGAATATTTCATCGGCCTGCCATTTTTATCGTGGTGCAGGTCCTGGTTCTGCCATCGCATCCGGAACAGGTGTTCCTGTTTGTTGCCTTTTGGCTTGGTAAACATGACCGGTTTTCCTTCCAGGTCATAATACCAGATGATCATATCATCTCCTGGCACGATCTTGCCGTACTGATCCCGGGTACCGGCCTCAAAAACATCAACCACTTTCTTTGTCTGGTCATTCACATACACTGTTGCCTTCTGATCCGCATCAGAAAGGCCACTGGATGAAAGTTGCCGGTCTCTGAAGGTAGGTTCCTTCTTGCCGTTTTTCTTTTGTGGTCCCCTGGGCTTTTCTTCCTCTTCCAGGACTATCTTGTATCTATCGGCCAGGTATTTGATTGCATCCGGATAAGTAACATTTTTCCTATCCATGATGAAATTGACCGGTGATTTACCCCCATACTCGCATTGAAAGCATTTGTAGATCCCCTGGGATGGAGTAACAATCAGGCCTTTTCCTTTACCTGATTTCCCACAGTTCGGGCATTTGGTATAAAGGCTGGTGCCGGATCGTTCGAGTTTACAGAAATCTCCAATTACATCTTCAATTTTGGAAACCGATAATATTTTCTGGATGCAATCCTGAGTTATTTTCATGGTGCGGTTTGGGGAATGGGTGTGGATGCTGACTCTGGAATATTACCCGATTCCCTTTTACAAAAAACAACCATGTCAAGGATTTTGCTTTCGCAAGTCATGAATGAGGAGTTTGCTGCCACCGGGAGTATCTTGCGCATGTCTTCCTGCAGGGCCAGGATCACCTTGCAGATTTCTGACAGGGTTTTGTCATCCAGCCATTGAGTATATTTTGCGCAGCGCTCCAATGCCTGGAGTTTTTCCTCCTTCTTGTAAAAATCATGATGGCCGGTTTCGAGCAGCGTCCGGATATGTTTAACGTAATCGGCGAACATGATCAGGATGAAGCTTCTTTTACTGGAGGTGATATATTCCCGGGCATCGCGCTGATCCGTAAAGCTGCCCCGGTCGGTTTTCGGGCCACGGCCAAAATCCCATTGAATTTCAAATGAGGTGATCCCGGTCTTCCGGCACACCTCAAAGGTTTTTACTTCGAACATCTGCATTGAATCAACTTTTAAACCGGTTCATGAATTCCTGAATTATTTCTGAAGAATTACCTGGCGAGGTCGTTTTCATTTTTTTGCCGGAAGTTGGATTCAACACAGATTATCCGAATATTCTGTGAAGGTGGAAATTTCAGGACCGGAATATCCGGGCTTTCAACTTAGCATTCCATGCTTCTAATTCATCACGGTAGGCAATCGCCTCATCGATCACCAGGGGGCTAGTCCTGGGATTATCCGGCGAAAGAACAGACCGGATATAACTTGTGGATGGTGCCTCTTTAATCCCATGCTTTTTAATGAGTCGCGTACGGATTTTTGTGAAACTTCCATAGGGTAACCCTTCATTCAGTTTGATTAATAATTCCTTGTCTATTGGCATATTTTTCTTGTATTTTTTGAATATTTATGGAATATTATTGAAAAAAAAGTTGCTTCTTTGTGCTATCTTTGTGTAAGAGTTGTGCCAACTTTGATGCAAATCTTTTTTTTTAAGGGGGTGCAAAAGTATAACATATTCCGTTTATTGGTTTAATAATTTACGCTTTAACGCTATTTAGTTACGTTTTAAATATACTATGCTGGAATACAACAAAATAAAGTCTGAGATCGAGCAAAGGAATTTTAACCTCAAATATTTTATTCCAAAGTACACAGATATGAAACCGGATGGTTTCAGGCTTGCTTGCGAGAATGGAACTTTGAAAGTCAGGACGTTGCAGGCGATCAGTAACACGTTGAAACTCCCAATGTCCTACTGGTTCCTGGAAGAAGACAAAGCGCTCATGGCTGAAGGTGAAATTCAATACGGGGAAACTTTCCCGGAAATTATCAAACGGCTCAATGCACTACTTGAGGAAAGCATGGATGACAAACGAAGGATGAAAAGGGAGATTGATGAGTTGAAAGAGAAGCATGGTTACAGGAAAGTGGGTACTTGAGGATTGTAAGGTAGTCTCCCTAACTCCCATAACAAGAAATCTACATTTATATTGCAAAAAATACCGTTAGTTTCATCATGATAAACCGGGATAAGTTAACCAAAATAGGGGAGGGTATTTCGGGTGAAATGAATTTGATTATTAAATCTGAACCATTGCCATAATGCTGAAAACAGCCATTATGATTAAAAATTAGAGTTAAAAACTGAAACAAAAACTGAAACAAAACGACTTAAAACACTGAGAAAATTTGAAGCGAAAGGATTACAACGTATTGATTCCTAGTAGTAGGCTGTTTTAAATAAAGTCCTGTCCCCGCTACTCAGAAAGTCAGCATTTTGCGCTGACTTTTTTTATGCCCATCAATTGATGGAGAAAGGAAATGGATTAAGGAAATTTCAACGAAGTTTTAAACCCGCATTACCTTCTTGGCAGTTTTTTCAGATGCCGTGTTACTTCACGCTCCACTTTTTCAAAATCGGGCAGATCATGTATTTGTTCACCCAGAGTCGTCTTCCATCGGCCCTTATATTGTGGCATCCGTGCTTCCAGTTTTGAATGAAAATCATCAGCAGACAAGCCTTTGCTGATGCACTTATTCGAGAATTCATTGATCAGAAAATCAACGTCCATGCCATGTTTTTCGAGAAGATACCAGATGTCATAAAAATCCCGGGCTTGCATACGCTGCATCACTGATCGCAATTTTTCAACTAGCACTTCTTCCAATTGATAACACAAAAGTTCAAGAGGTTCCAGGTCAGAATATTCGAGAAAAGCGGATTTTCTGACAGGATTGAATTCCAGTTTTTCGCTTTTTGAAATATCGACCTTCACTTTTTTATTGCTGCCAAGACCACCTAACGGGCCAACATACCCGATGTAAAAGTTGATGCTTCCATCCTCATGTTCATTGTAGTCAATGATTTCAAGCGGGATATTGGCTTCATTCCGAATATATCCGAAAGTCTCCCTGAACCATGAAAATATCTGATCGTTGCTCACCTGGTGGTCAAGCAATGTGAAATCGAGGTCCTCGGAAAACCTGTAATCCTCAAAATAAAATTTCTTCAGGACGGTTCCACCCTTGAATGCCATGATACCGGAAAGCCGGTCATGGTGTGCAATTCCATTCAAAATCCACGACAGAATGTAATCTTTTCGATCTGCTGGTCGCGTACTCCTGCACCGCGGGCAATGCGTTGTATTTCTCCGGGTCGTATCATGTAAAAATGGCGGATTTAATGGTCTCTGTTTCTAGATTTTGCCTGATACTCCATCTGCTTCGCATCCTACCCGACTCAGGCAATCCGGGATCCAGCAAAACATATGAGGCCGTTTTTTCTTTCTGCAAATCGTCTATGATGCTTGTATTGATTTCAAACAATTCCAGAAGAAAACCAAGTCGCTTAATAACTGCCAGCGATTTGAACCGGGTTGCGTAGGAAAGAAGTTTATTAAAATCGATTTTATTTTTAGAAGCTTCAAGAGCTTTTGCAATTTCGACAATACCTCCTGCATACTCGGGTCGAAACAGACAATCAATAAGCGTTTTCTCAAGATCGGAACACTGAACTTGCGTAAAATTATCAATCCACATTTTTCGGGTGCCAAAAAAATGGTCCTCATTGTGATAGATATACTGGAATGTCACTTTCCTGATTGTGATTGAAGATGGTCGGATTTGCCTTGAGACTACGATTTGCTCTTTCAGCGACGGTTGCGTGATCAGACTGTGTATTTGCAATGCGGAATAATACCCGATATAATACCCGGAATCACCGGTTAGGTACCCGGCGACAAGGTGCCAGTCGGGCATGAACGTTAAAGCATCCTGATCGTATGGAATCAGGTAATAAACTCCTTCTTTCAAACGCATCAGCAGACCTCTTTTGGTCATATCACTGAGTAGTTCCTTAACTGCGCTCTCATTCGCTTGCGGAAACACCTTAAAAGCTTCCGAATAGTCAAAGCAAACCCGGTTCAATCCGTAAAAATAGGAAAGAAGTTCATTCGATTGGGTAGAGATGTTCTTACGTCTCATAGTAGCTCAGTCAGGTTTAACCTGACTACAATGATACAAATAATAATTGAATTGATTTACAAATAGGCAAAAATAAATTAGTATTTGTAGCAAATAGATGGCTACATTGATACCATCGAGCGATTGAAAATTCAAATTGATCAGTTAGATTACAAACTAGTTTTATTTTTCAACGACAAGTTTTTTTGTTCCAATGAAACCTGCCGTTTGAATTTGTACAAAATAAATTCCCTCATTAAAACCATGCGTGTTTACTTCTATCTTATGCGTTTCTTCTGAACTGGTTGTATACATTTTTTTTCCGGTAATATCGTTGATAGTTACTTCAACTTTCTCTTTTACGTTTGGTAATTCAATGGTAAGATGATTTGTGGCGGGATTGGGGTAAAGAGAAATTGAAGAAGCAGAAATATTTTCCGTTATTCCTGTGACACTGGTTTGTCCGGCAAGGATGGGTTGGTTGGGAATGGAGTTGTAAGCATAATCTTTAATTATGCCTGATGCATAAAGTGGATCTACCGTGATTTGCATTCGCAGCCAACCATAATAGGTATAGGTTCCGACAATTAATTTTAGTCCCAGATAATAGTCTATAGCGTTTGTCCAATATCCGAGAGTATCATTGGGGCATGATGTGGGATCACCAGACCGTATATAGCGCAAATCTCCGGAAGCAGACCATGTAAGTGATGATGAGATGGTGTCCTTTATATTCATTGCAAGAGGATAGGTTGAACCTGATACAGTATTACCGTTTATAGCAAAAATTGAAACCTTACTTCCACGGCATTCTCCAATATAAGGACGTGAAACAAAAAGCCTGATCGAGTCATCGGTTGTCCCGTCATTATTCAAATCCAAATAATAAATTCTGTTTGCAATGGTTGTATCCGGGTTCACATCCGTGTAAACAATCTGTGCATTTGCACTTACAGACAACATCAAGGCTGTAACGATGAAACCAGAAAGCTTTTTTAGTAGTTGTTTTTTCATTTTGATAATTTTTTAAAGTGTGATTAAAAATCATTTTGTTTTAGAACTGTTTATTCAAAGCTGCAAAGAAAAGCTGTTGCCTGCTGGCCTTCTGTCAGGAGTAACCATTTTTTTGATAAAACTTTACTCGTCATACTCTTCATCCAAAGCATATTTTCCAAAAAGAGATAAGCCAATACTTGCAACAGGCGTAATGAAAAAAAGGGCAATACTGCCCACTTTAAGGATCTTAAACTATTTCTTTCGGGGTTGAAAATCAGGGTGACCGCACTGCCACATTACAAAGGCATATTGATCTGCGAAATTTGCCCATGTTACTTCTCTGTCTTCAGTAAAGTGTCCGTTATCGTAGTTTACTTTCATAAGTACTGGTTTGTTGGATGCAGAAGCATTTTGTACTGCTGCTGCAAATTTTCCCGGTTGCCAAACCGCAACTCTTGGGTCTGTCCATCCTCCAACACAAAAAAGGGATTAAAGAAGTAAAAAAAAGAAGGGTGTAACAGCACCACTGATTGTTAGAAGCACAAATGTTTGATTACCGAACAACGCCCTTCTTTTTTTTTCTTCTAATCTTTATGTTATGCGTTCGGGCTTTATCATGGTTGACAGTTTATTCCAGGAGGTTGGGAAATAAAATAGCGAACACGATACCTCAGACTGGTAGTTCCAACAGCACTCCAATTTATACGGGTACTCAAGTCTGGTAAACCTGGTGGCGGAGTTGCCACTGATGCATTTCTCCAAACTGTAGTAACCCAGCCACATTGGCCAAGAAAACATTCCTGATGACCATTGTCCCAGGCTACGGTTGTTCCTGGCCCTTCAAGAACATTGTTATTCCCGTCAACAATTTCAACTTCGGTATTGATAAGTGCACAGGTAGTGTTCATAATACTATTTGTTGGCCCGACAACATCAGACCATAGTCCCATCCCTGGAACAAGTTTATCTTGAACAGGCGAAGTCCGCTGAACTGTTAAGTTAAGCCCTGCCCTGCAATCATCATCGCCAGCCGGAGGGTTAGCAACAATATTACAATACATGGTTGGACTGCCTCCGAAAATATTAAACCATGTAACAATGTTTGTTTTTGTTGAAGTTCCGATTGGGCCTGGAGGTATTGATGTTGCTCCAAATACACCAAAGTAATTTACAGTTGACGGGGGCACCATTTCTGTAATCTGATCACCGGATGGAGTAAGTACTTTTATTCTTACATTGGTAACATTGCAAGAATTATCCGTGGTTTCGCCGGGAAAAAATGTCTGTGTTCCTGTAAAACCAATTTGAGGTGATGCAAATCCTGATTCTAAATCAGGTGTGAGCCCAACCTGACCAAAAAAAGAAGGCACTAAATCGGCATCCAATTGATTAAAAGCACCAGGAGGAATTTCGCCGGAAAGCCGAATTGGCAATGCACCAAGTGATTGAAGCATCTCTGCATTTTCATGTGTGCCCAGTTCTGAATCAACTAAACGAGACCAAGGGGTTAAGCGTTGTGTCATTGTAAGGAATGCAAGTTCTCTGACCTTTATTCTGCCAATCCCTGGTCTTACGCCTCCAATAGCAATGGCGGTGGCTGGAATACTATTTCCGTCTGCAAGCAACACATGGGCTAAATTAGTAATTCCACTATTCGTATGAACAAAACCGTTGTCGCAACTACTGGCTGTCAAATTACAAGTGTTACTTCCTATATTTCGAGCTCTATATTGACCAAGAGTTGGTATAGTTGGATTGGCCATATCACGAAAACTACCTCCTGCGACAGCTTCGCCAACAACCCAGGCCGGAACTCCTGGTGCAAGTGTTGCAACATCAGGAAAAATAAGGTTTCCCATAATATCAGCATACGATTCGTTTAACGCACCTGATTCATCCTGATATACCAAACCACTTGAATGGGAAATAATTCCGTGAGTAAATTCATGGCCTATAACATCATTTGTTGCTGTTCCATTGCAGATAAAAACTTCGTTAATCAAATCGGTAAAAAACGCATTAGCACATCCAGTTGAAATAGCAACATTTGTATTTGCAATATAATCAAGATTGTTACCATCTAAACCTGACCTGGAGTATGTGGAATATACTCCGCCAACCATTGGGACAAATGTTGCTGCTGATGTTGCATCTGCTGTGCCAACTGAACCAGTTGGTATTCCATTTCTGGATATCTCAGTGTAAAATGGACGTGAATACTCATTTGCCGAGGCACCGTCATTAACAATAAAATTGAGGCCCGGGGCATCTGCAGACCTGCGTGGAATGGTATAAATATGTTTGCCATCATGAGCATCAATGAAAACATAGAAATCGTTTTCTTCTACCTTGTAAGCTAAGTGGGTATTGAGCTTATCTCTGCCAGTAAGTTCTCCGGGAAAAACACATAGCTCTGTTTTTGCACCAAACTTCTCCCATTCGTTAGTCTTTACACCTAATTCTTTATATTCAAGAATTAATTGTTGACGAGCATTCTCAATTGCTTTGCCGGCTGTAATTTTTGGCACAGGATTCAAATAAATATTGCTTAATGTATGCCCCATTACAGACATTACTTTATTTATATCCTTAATCTCAAAAACAAGTTGAGCACCAAAAACAGGTAGCCCAACATACATTTGTTGCATCCTTACAAATGTCGTCCTTTGAACATAATTTAATTGTGTAATTTCATTTACACTGAACTGACAGTGAGGAGACCCTGTTCTGAAAACAGCAGGCCATTGTTCAAGATAGGTGTAGACCGTTTGTATTGGATTAACCACTGAGTTCATTGTTGGAATTTGTAACCCTCCAATAGGGCGATACGTGATGAAATCAGGAATGCCTGTTTTTTTATCTAAATGAAATTTAGGAGCTAATGCCGGTACACTTGCAGTATCATCCATTAAAGTGCCTCCGGGATTTATTAACCAACTATCCGAGATTAGTTTATTCGTAATTGGGTTATATAATATTGCAGAACTCTGATTTTTGGCATTTGGGTAAAATATTAAGACAGCATTTTCCAGATGCCCTCCCTCCTTGTCATCTACGGGAATCAAAACACTATTTTGAGCCAAACTGTCTATGCTCAATTTTGAATATGGTTTCAATAAGGATATGAGGGGATGCAGCTCATTATTTTTAACAAATTTTGCTTTAACAATTTTAGATGTTACAGATGCAAGAGAATTTTCAATGCTTGTAATCGCACCTGATTTAGAAAACAGAACCGAAATGGTACTTCCTATTACTGGTGTCTTACCAATGGTTCTTTGGAATGTAGCACTTACTTCAGGACATGAGGAAGGATTTTCGTAACTTGCTAATTCACCAGGTAAAATTTTCGGATCAAATAAATCAATGTATTCGTTGATGAATTTACTTGAAGCCATTTGAGGATTACTGCCTGTCTGAACCGGCAGGTTCAGTTCCAAAAATAGAATTGTCCCTGTTTTTTTATTGACAACTAGTCTCACGGGTTTTGTTGAAAGCTTTTCAAGTGATTCAAGTTTACTTTTCTGGAGAGGAGATAGAAATAATCTGGCCTTTTCACCAGTTGCAACAGTGGTCAATCCTTTCTCAGTATCAATCTTATTAGCCTTTTCAAGATTGCTAAGTGTTCGGCAGCTAATATTAAAAGAAATCAAAATGATAACCAGCAAATGTATTTTATGTTGAACATTTTTCATTTTATTAAGTGTTAATTTATGCTTACTCTATCCGGTTTCCAGCTTCCCCGTTTATTTTATGTTATTAATTTTTGCCTGTTCGTTTCCTGCACTGTCGGTTGATGTTTGCAGGTCGCCCAAGCATGACGCATAACATCCTGCAACCGGCAATTGGCGGTGTCTTTCATTTACCAGCCAAATAGTTTTCTGATTTAGTACTAAATAAATTGATTGATCACAATCATACCAGAGAGAATGAACAAAATCGTAAACTGGTTTAAGAACTTTGTTTTCAAATATTAAAATACTGTTATACAAGTCTGGCGTGTCAGCGATTATCTTTCATGAAAAAAGAGATGAATACATTGTATAGCTGCAAGCGCGTTAGCTGCAGATTAGGTCTGCATTTGTAAGCATTATTGAAACCTGTTTAATTGAGGAAGACATTCTGAATAAATCTGGAAATCTAAATCCTTGTCACCCGAAGTGAAAATATCAATTTTAGAGGGGTTTTTAAAAGCTTCATTTTTATCCACAGCAATTACACCAGCACCTTCTTTAATACCATACATAAAGGGATAGAGTTTTTTCATGTAATTATCCGCCATATGTAAGGCATCTATAATAGCGGGCAGTCTTGCTATAATTGAATCAGTTTCTTTTTTTCCTTCCACATATTCTAAATCATATTTATAATCAGATATTAATGAGAATATATTTCTTTTAGCGAATTCTTCGCTCACACTAAAACCGCCGGTACTGTCAGATCCTCTAAAAGCGTTTTTAATTTCCACATACTCTTCGCCTGTAATCCCGTTAGAATCTAACTTGCTTATGACATCTATCCTGCTTTTTATTTCAGCTCGTTCATTTGAAATTTTTCTTGCAATTGCTTCTTTTTCCTTTATTTTCTGTGATTGTGTTTGGTAATAGTTTATTAATATCGGGATCAAAAAGGAAGACAAAAGAGCTAAGAAAAAGGTGCTGTTTAAAAATTCAATTACTTTGCCTTTTTGTTTTGGAGATGAAGGAGCATCAAGCGTTTTTCTTACTTCTTGCCTGTATTTTTCTTCATCAAGTATCTGCTGCATTGTTTCTTTAGTAAGCATAGACATAGATTTTTGTTAAATTGTGGTTGACAGTTCGTTGGCTGTTTTGTTATCTTCCATTTACCAGCCAATTATTTTTCTGATTTAGTATTAAATATAACAAATGCCAAATATAAATCTTATTTAGTCTATATCTAATTAAATTTAACTATTATTATGAAAATTATTGAACTGTAACAGACAGGTATACGCCATTACGTGGTTTCATTTCCCCCGGTTATCCTTGTCCGATGACCTGTAATTGATCGCCTACAGCCTGGGAGTGGCATTTTGGCGATCCCGCCTCCGGAACAGGCAATGTATCGCAGGCCCTTATTACCTGAATATAAGGACTGCTGATGGTGGTTCTGTTAACAGGAAACTCTTTATTGTAAAATAGGGCATTTGGTCTGTCAATAAAACAAAAAAGGGCGTCTTTAAAAAGCGTCCTTTTTTTTAGCATGATATTCAATATGTTATATCGTTCACGTCAATTATGTACTACAAAAAGTAATCTATACTTGACATATTGTAATTTATGTCGTACATTTGCTGACGAATTCTAAAACATACACTTATGAAAACAAGATTTTTGTTGCCACCCAAATTCAAGACTTTTGGCTGGATCCTGTTCAGTGTTGCGATCATATTGTATCTATGGGTCACAATGATCGGCGATATTCCTTTCCTGGCAAATGCGAAAATTTTGTGCATCTATTATTCGGATGCTCCATTATGGCAAAAGCCAGCCACGAGTAAATTCTTTCAATGGCATCAAACCGATATCCAGCCGGATATTATCGGAATTCTCTTTATTGTCGGTTGCCTTTTTGTTGCGTTCTCCCGGTTAAAGGTGGAGGATGAATATATCATGAAAATCAGGCTTGAGTCACTGGTTTGGGCAACATGTGTAAACTTCATTCTCCTGATCCTCGCCATCATTGCCATCTGGGGAATAGATTTTTTAGTTGTCATGGAGTATAATATGGTCACTATATTGATTCTCTTTGTCATACGGTTTCAGTATGTTCTGTTTCAGTCGAAAAAAACGCAGGGAAATGAAAAATAACATCCGGGTTGAACGCGCAATTTTGAATATTACACAGGATGAACTGGCACAACGAATCAATGTGGCCCGGCAATCAATTCATGCTGTTGAAAACGGCAAATATGTCCCTTCCACCATATTGGCATTAAAGATTGCACGTGTTTTTAATAAAGCAGTGGAAGATATTTTCCAGCTGGAAGAATCTGATATGTGATACGCCGCATAAAACCCGCAATATAGACCAGAACAGCCCCTTATGATAAAGGAGATATCACTGTCATTCATTGGAATGTGTATTTTTGAGAACAGGCGCATTTAGCCGTTCAAATCTGAAATCACAACATTTATTCCCTTCTGCCAGTGTCCCTGTGCGATAATATTTGATGCCAATAGATTTAAAATACCCGGGATAGACTAAATCATCTGCATAGCAATTGGGATTACAAGCTTCAGGAATCCCCATTTTTCTGGCCAGTTCAAGCCATACACACCAGGTAATATCGAATTGCAGCGCATTCTCTGAATCTTCTGTGATTTGAACTTCATGGCAGCCCGCTGTTGTTGATGCATCCGGGAAAACCGCCAGGTATTTGCTGAAGAATGCAATGGGGTCTCCGTATCTCCTGACATCCTCCTTTTCAGGGAGGTAAACCATCAGTACATCCGCTGTAGCATCCATGACGCTGTACATGATTTTCATCGCCATATCATTGCCGGTGATTTTTACAAGCGCAGAGAAGAGAGCAATGTATTCCAGTTGTTGCTTAATAAAAGCCTGGTTAGTCATTCCCCTGGCATGCAGGTCGGATAAATCCTGTTTGCCGGCTCTTTTTTTTTCTTTATTAAACCAGATCAGCAACTGAACCTGTTGAATAAAGGTGATTTGCTTCATGATGGTTTTGAATGCAACCTTCTTCATTTTTGATTTCAGGGCGGGACTCCAGCTGCCTTCCACATCACTGGCAGCTAACCCGTATCCTCTGGTTTTTTTTACTTCCATTAAAGTTCTTTTTTTTTATTGGTTTCAGTTCGGGCAGTTCCTTACAGGTGATCTGTCCGGCATTTTCGACCTTGTCAGGAATAAGGTCAGCAAAACTTTTGTCAGATGCCATAAAAGCAACGCCCCCCATTCGTCATTTCCGGGGATAAGATGAAAGGGGGGAGGGACTGTTAATAAAAACTGTCATCCGGGGATGACAGCTTCTATTTAATAAATACTTTTCCGGAGAAAATCTGATCCGGGGTGATCACCTTTACAACATAATAGCCCGTACCGCTGTTTACGTTGATTTTTGTTAACCCGTTGTTACATAGCGGTTGACTGATCATTGCCTGGCCAATCATGTTGTACACAACCACATCGCCGGTCATGGCCTTGCCGGTTTTACTCGCAATGTAAATGGTGTTGTTCACACCGTAAATGTTCACAGGTTGCGCCATCGATGTTTCATTGACCAGCACGGTGCCAAAATGGAGTTGAAAGCGGTTGGCATTGTCTCCGTCTGCCGAAGTGAAATTATACACCGGGAAAGTGGTAAGGTCCTGGTCCCGGTTGAGTTTCAGGTCTTTCAGGTACACAGTGACACCCGGAATATTTTCAACCAGCCGGATGTTGAAATTGGCGCTGCTGTTTTTAACAAAGCCGAGTGGAATTACGAGATCGGAACTCAGGGCCGGCAGGGTGTTGAGGGCAAAATCCTCGTTATTGGCTTTGGAATAAAAAGAGGGAGCCCAGCCACTCATGAAGTAACCATCGTATTGCATGTCAAATCCATCGGTTGCAGCATTGTTGAAGGCAATGATTGTTTCCTGTGCTGTTTGTCCTTCGGGATCGTCGGCTTTAAGTAATATTCTTTCCGTGGCGGCATTCGACTTGTACCAGGCGGTATTGTCCTGAACGCGGGCATCGGCAGGGATGGTGAGTGAGCCACCCGCGACGGCGGAATAGACCATGAATCCGTTCATTGCAGGAATCACCTGGCTGTCGGAAAGAACTGTATAGCTGGCGTTCAACTCATTCCATATCTGTGCCACCGCCCCTACATTCGACCTGTTCCATGTTCCCAGGCTGAACCCGAGGGCACAGGAAAACGGGTTTCCCAAAAGGTGCCAGCCGGCATGAAACGTTCCGGTTGAGTTGGTCAGCCCGGAAACCGGTACATCGGACACGTTGAGTACGCCCGTGAAAACCGGTGTGCTCGTTGCAGCATTGGCCATAAGGTAACCGGTTGTGCCGACGGCAAAATTAGTTTCAAATGAGCCATTGAGACCTCCGCCGGTTGCAGTTCTGTTGACCCATTTTTCTGCATTTGGGTTGCTCTCCACCCATTTGTAGAAGTCATTGCCCGAACCGGCCGTATGAAAAACGCTGATGGGCTGTGCGGCAACAGGCGAACTCAAAAAGTGCCAGCCGTGATTGGCAGGGGTGGGGCTGCCTGTCCAGCCGGTAATGTACCGCTCTACTTTGGCCTCGACACCGGTGTTGCTGTGGAGCAGGGAGCCGGTGCCACCTGAGGTGGATTGGAGGAGGAGGCCGGTGGGGGGGGATACTCCGGTAATTTGAATGTCATCGATTGCTGTGTAACCTAAAATATTTCCACTATTATTTAACCATCTCAAATAAATATTTGATTGATTATTAAGATCTGCTGGTAGTGTTAGATTTGAAATTACTCCGGTTGTCCAATTTTGCCCAACTGTTATATTGCCTCCACTTACATCCGTCCATGAAGTGCCATTCATACTGTATTGTACTTTGAATAATGTAGGTCCGGTAGTCCCAAATGAACCATTGTCACTCCATTGCTTTGAGGATAATTTTAAGGTCTGATAACCAGTTGTTGACAATTGAACAACCCATGCTTTAGGATCATCAGTGGGGGGAAATCCAGTTTGTGCGTTGAAAGTATTACCAATTGCTACCCTTGTTCCTCCAGCGATAGCAGTAGTAAAAGATAGAAAATTGCCCGTAGTCGTAAAGGGAGCAATCCCGCTATTCGATAAAATTCCGTTATCAGCAGAATATGGAAGCGTTGTTTTTGAAAGGTTTTGAAAATCCCATCCTGAAATGGTAACGGTTCCACCTCCACCACCTCCGCCAACATTATCATTATAAAGATTATCCGTGGTTAACTGTGCAAGCGGGCTGATCACCATATAGCTGCCCTGTGCGAGGGTGACATCTTTCACGGTACGGGTGTCGCTGACCGTGGTTGAACCGGCAATGATAACATTGTTGGTTGCCCCGGGAAGGGTGTTGATATTGGCGGTGGTCACGTTGTTCCAGCGGGCTGCAGCAGTCCAGTTGCCTGTGCCGGTAAAACAGTAACCGGCAAGTTTACGGGAGGAGAGGGAGTTGGTAAGGGTTTTACTGGTAATCAACTCAAAACCAGAACCACTCCTGTAATATAACCCACCCGATGTTGTGTAATTGCAGGAATTCACAATTACCTCGTTCTGGACAAATGCCAGGCTGTGGGCGACATCAGCGAAATTATGAAATGCAGTATTGCCGGCATTTCTGAGCTGAACCCTGAACGTTCCAATCCGTATCCAGTTGGACGTGTTGAAAAGAGTTGTTTGTGCTCCATCTCCAAGTGATGCTGTAACCCATTGCATGACAATTTGATTGGAGGAGAAGTTCTCACTAGCCGGTATAATGGCAGTTCCAACCAGGTCGGTAGTACCAGCCACATAAGTCAGCCAGGTGTTGTTAAGGCTTCCTCCGTTCATCAGGGCCGTATTGAAGCTCAATTGCCATTGAATGGCTTCGATCGCGAATGGTTCCGAGGGATTCAGATTTTTCATCCGGACGTCAAACGTAAACTCAGTTTCATTCACCTGTACAAGGTTCCGAACTTCCATCTCGTATGATTTCACGGCCCAGACGGGTATGATGACCGCAATCATCAATATGATTATCAAGCTTATTCTTTTCATGTTAAGTTAGAGTTAATTGTTGGTTATTTATGATACTATCCGTTTTTAAATCCTACGGAGTGAACCGATGTAAAATATCGATAACTCCACTGTTTACAATTGAACGGTCCGTAGTGCTGACTGAACCATCCCCGTTGACATCTTCCGACAGGTATCCTTTGTCAATAGAGATAACCCGGGAATTTACCAGTGACCTGTCGGATGCATTCACAGACCCATCCTGGTTCACATCACCTGTGTACAACCCATAAATGCCTGTATTAAGAAGCTTTTGGTTATTGCCAAATGCCTTTGACGGTGATGTTGTAAAGTCATAATTAATGTTAAGGCTGCTGAAAGAGATTGTTGAACTGCTTACAGTTTCAATATGATTGCGATGTTTGATGGTGATGTAGTAATTACCATGGTATTCCACCGGTATCATTGCGGTGGCAGTGCCATCCTGGTGAAGGTTCACCAAAGGGGCCTGGTAGATGACTGTGGCATAGGTGGTTGCATCGTGCAATTCAACGGTAACCTGGTCGGCCACAGTGCCGGCAAAACGATCGGTAACTGCGCCGGAAACATAGTCCTTTGCCTTGTTCATTTGCCCGGACCCGGAATTGTAAAGTCCTTCAAGGAAAGCCTTGATTTGAAGCTGAATGCCTCCACTCACCGATCCATCGGTATACGCCATGTTAACCGCGGTGAAATCCGATTTGGTTACGGTACACAGCGGCTGGTCAAAGGTCAGTGCGGAGTTGCCTGATATATATGAGAATTGTATATCAAACAATGCGGAATTATCAGGAATGTTAATACCGGTGAGTTCGGGACTGAGCGTCCAGCTTATATAAATTTTTCCACCCGAGACATTGGAACTGAAACTTCCATAGGTTGTCAGGGCAGACTGAATGTTTCCAATGCTCTGATAGTTCAATGCTCCGCCGTCATAACCAATTACCAAATCAAAGGCCCCGAGATCGGTGAAGCCGGAAACAGTGATGGGAATATTTACGGTGGTCATCGGCACGGTAACCACATCGGTCATGGCCGCGGTGGCATTGAAGAGTGATGCTTCTGAAACAGCGCCATTTACATAGGTCACAGAGAGGGGAGTCAGGCTGAAATTGCTGACCGCGCTCTGTACCTGGTCAAAGGTGAGCGGGGTGGTGCCGGAAGTGTAATTGAACTGCATGTCAAAAAGCTTACCTGTGCCTGACATGTTGAGGGGGGCGGATGTTGCACCCCAATTGATACCCACCCCTGTAGTTGTTGAGTTGGATGTAAGCGTACCGACAGGAACGATTGCAGAGTTGATGTTGGTCAGTCCTGTGAAAGTGAGTATTGATTTGTTATAATCAATTAAAAAGTCAAAGGCACCGATGTTGGAAAAGTTTTGAGCTGTCACAGGAATCAGCACTCCGGTGGCACCCGGTGCTGCCGTTACAGTTCCCACGGTTACCGTTATCGGCGATAGCTGTGTGACCAGTCCATCTGTGTATATTCCAGGTATTTCCAGGATATTATGGTCGGCAATATGGCAGTTGGCTTCATCGAAAACAAGTGGCACCGTTCCGCCTGAATAGTTGAATATCATGTTGAGAAGCGTGCCGTTCAGTGTCTGGCCCGGGCCTGAGGCATCTGTCCATTGAATGGCAAGCCGGGTGGGATTGGTAAGCGTGATGACTTCAATGCCGGCCCATGCCGGGGCCGTTACATTCTGGTAAACCATTTTGGTCTCATCATAGGAAAAAATGAAAGTAAAAGAGTTCACCCCTCCGGTGACATTTGAAAAATTCACATTCAGCGGAATGGAGAATCCATTGGCAGGCGACTGGTTCAGCATCTGGGGAATGGCTACTGAAGCCGGGTTGAGCGAAGTAATACTTCCATTGGTGTAAATGACAGGGACCGTAGCATAGTTGTTGTCGACAACATCGCACATACTCTCGAGAAAGGTAAAATTGCCTGTTCCGCCAACATAGTTGAACACGATATTCACCAGGGTACCTGATACATTTGATCCGTTTACCCCTGAAGCCGACCAGGTAATGCCGATCCGGTAGGATGATCCGACACTGTAGGCATTCACATTCAGTCCGTTGAGTGCAGCATTGTTAAAGGTTGAATAAGTAACAACAGCCGGATCGTATTCGAAATACATGGTGATGGCTGCAATATTGGTGAAATTACTCACCACTACCGGGATGTTCACTGTTCCCGGACTTTGCGTGTAATTCCCGATTGTTGCAGTCTGGCTGAAAACCAGGCCTGAAAACATCACTGAAAATATTAGTATCAGAACTTTTTTCATATCATAATTGCGTTAACGGTGATGGAATAATAAAAGTGAGCGCCGGCAGGATACCGGCACTCACTTTCGGTTTAACTACCTGATGTAAACCAGTTTCACCAGTTTCTGGAAATTACCCGACTGACCTTCAACCTGGATCCTGCAGAAGTAAACTCCGTTGGACAGGCCGTAATTGGCAGGAATAAACTTAACCAGGTAATTACCGGTTTCCTCGTTCTGGTCTTTCAGCGTGGAGATGGTTTTTCCAAACTGGTCGAGAATTGTGAGGGAAACATGACCGGCGGCCGGCAAGGTGTATTGAATGGTTGATTCCGTGGTTAAGGGGTTCGGATATGCACTGATCCCGTAATCAGCGGTGTTGTCGATCCGGTCGATCTTCAGGTTTACACCATCGAACGGAATTCCGGATTCATCAGAAAATTCTGATGCGTTGCTCATGGTAAACAGGTCCTGGTCGCCGTTTAATGATCCGACTGTTTCCAGCACGAGCGTAACGAGGGTGCCGTTGGAAGGAATGCTGACCGGTTCGATCTTCGACCAGGCCAGGTTGATCCTGCCATCGGAAACACCATACAGCAAGCCCGGAAGTTCAGAGCGCACCTCTTTCACACGCACCTGGGTTTCAGTATATTTCAGGAAGAGCGTGAGCGCCGACATATCCATGTCTGCATCGACCCTTACCGGAAGTTCGAACGTCATTCCCGGCTGAACGTCAATGACGTTGTTGCCGGTGATAGCGATCTCACTCTTCGCAGAGGTCGGGTTGTAGCTGCCGTTCACATCGCCGTAGCACATTGCCTGGAGGTTCATCGTATGGCCCAGACCATAAGCGTAGGGAGCTGAAGCAGTATTTGCAGAAGTATTGGCAAACAGTACATTTTCGGTTGGTGCGTAGAACGACCAGTCGCCCGCTGTAAAACTGCTGACAAGTTGAATTGCCCTGCGTTTCACGAGCAATGCATCGGTGGAGTTGACGATGTTTGAACCATTTACATCGCCTACTTTATCGATGTAGTTCGTCGGTGTCCAGAATGAAGGGGTAAGGCCGATGGCCCTGCGTTCAATTGCGAGGGCATCGGTAGAGTTGCCGCCACCCCATGTTTTCGTCGTAGAAACCTCGATTTTATCAACGGTACCTGCCGGCATGGTTGCAAATTCATAATAACCGGTCGGGCTGGTCGTAGTAGAACCCAACACGGTGCCGGATGAATTCTTCAAAGATACCGTCACGCTGTTCATTGGCGTATTGGCTGCATTCTTATACGTGATGGTGCCTTTGAGGGCGATGGCGGTAACGGTAACGGTGATCGTGTTGGTTCCGTCTGTGCCGGTACCACCGTAATCTTCGGTAACTGTTAAGGTGCCTGTTGTATTCCAGGTTATTTCTGCAAAATTTGGTGAACCTGGAGCGACAAGCAACACATTTGCAGGATTGTTTACCTGCCAGGTATAGGTGTACCCAACGCCACGGTTTGGAACCATATAGGAGAGTGTCTGGCCGACAACTGCAGTAATTGTTGCAGTTGAGCCATTGGCATTCACGATAACCGGTGCATCCACAATGTCTGCATGGGCATGGGGAGCATCAGTAAGCGACAGGCTGTAGTTGGTGTTATCAATGGATGACGCAGCAGTCAAATCTACCTGCTTGGCATTTCCAACCACGGCATCAGCAAAAGCTGCAACTGGTGTGAGGTTGACAACGTCGCTGCCGACCTTTCCAACCAGGGTGAGGCTGTTGTTGTTGATCTCAGCATTGGTTGCGTTGTTGTAGAGTTTGTTGAAGATGGTGAAGGTGCCGGAGATGGTGAGGGGTTTGGGAGTGATATCACCGGTCAACGTTGGCTGGGTCAAAGTATAGTTTGCTGCCTTTGTTCCTGAAATGGACATCGGTACTGTTGAAACAGTAATTCCATTAGCAACAGT
>CAIYJU010000053.1 GCA_903926565.1 uncultured Bacteroidales bacterium | reverse complement strand
CAAATTTCCCGGGGAAAGGACTTCGATTAGGCTTTTACCATGATTTGTTACTCACGGAAGCTGCAACAAATCCGACTGATCGCATGGCAAACCAGACTCCGGGCAGTCCCAAACCCAGTACCATTGTAAAATAAGGCAACATGATTTTCAACAAGAATAATACCGGCTCCCTCGAACTGAAAGAATTGATCGGATTTATCTATAAATCAATCAATTTCAACAATCTCAAGTCCTACATTGGCTTTGCTGAGCGCGATATAATAAAAATCATTGGCCCGGAAGTATTTAAAACGGCTCTGACTCATTATAACTCTGATAATTATCATTTAAGTGGTCGCAGCATGGAACATCCGGAGTACCTCACCCTGGATGACTTGGTGGAAAAAATACAGTACCCTGTTGCCGTGCATGCATACCGGCGATTTGTACCCAGTTCAGATCTTACCCATAGCGACAAAGGCCGGCAGATATTTGTTTCTGAACAGGAAAAACCGGCATTCGAATGGCAGATTGAAAAGGACAATGAGAATCTTCTCGCCCTTGCACATGAAGCGACTGATATACTGCTGGAATTTCTCGATGATCACATTGATGATGAGATCACATCTGAGGCAATGATTGGAGAAATTTTAAAGCAAGAACTTGTGATTCCATGGAAATATTCAGAGGCTTACAAGGCTACCAAAGAATTGTTGATCCCCAATGTCGATGTATTTGAGAAAATATTCATGATCGCCGGGAGCCGGCTGACCTTTCTTTCTTTGGTCCCATTCATCAGAAGGATACAGGACAATGAAATCGCTGCCTGTATCGGAGAAGAAAGATATACCGCTATTCTTGAGCAGTTCCAGGGAGATGTCATATCGGAGGAGAATAAACCCCTATTGGATAAAATAAGGCAGCCGCTGGGCCTGTTGGCGCTCAGTGTTGCTGTGAAACGGCTTTCATCCCAGGTCCTGCCTTCAGGGATATTCTCCAATGTAATACCCCTGGATTTAAAACGCAAGAACCCTGCTTCGAAACCCGACAGGAATGAGGTTTCCGGCGCACTAGAAAAGGATGGCATGCGGGAGCTGTTCAAATTGCAGGAGTACTGCAGAAAGCTTGATGTGACCAGTTCAGGAGAAGTATTTACCATACCCGCCCCGGATGAACATATTGATCCGGATCGAAAATATGTAAGACTGTAATGCACAAAATTGAAATACCCGTAAAACAGCTGGTTAAAGAATTTCCATCCGAAATCCAGGAGATGGACCAGGATCAGTTTGTCCATTTCATCGGACTGATCCTGCAGTACCTCGGTGGAAAGATCACCATTGATCATCTCAAAGCCAGCATGATTATTAGACTTCTCGACGTGAAAATGGATTTCATGTATGCCTTTTTATCCCGCGAAGAACGGGAAAACGCATATGCTGAAATCTTCCGTCTTGGTGATCTTTGCGAATCATTCTTTGAGCAGGTTGAGCAGGACGGGAAGCAGGTAAAGACATTCAAACTTGGATTTACCAGAAATTTTATCCCGAAGATTTGTGGTAGCTACCATGGCCCCATGGATGCGCTGCAGGATATCACCTTTGCTGAATACCGGCTCGCACATAGCCATTATGCCGCGTACCTGGAAAGTCAAAGCGAAACAGACCTGAACTACCTTGTTGCTGTTCTGTACCGGCCGGCCAAGCGTTTTTTGTGGTTCAAAAAACTTCTGCCGTCCTTCGATGGACAGGTCCGGGTACCGTTAACCGCAAAATCAAACCCCCTGTTTCTCCAAGCCAGGGTACAGGCTATCGCTAAACTTCCGCTGGCGATCAGATACGGGATTTTCCTGTTTTTTTCGGGGTGTGAACAGTTTCTTTCCACTGGCACCTTGAATGTTGATGGTAAGACGATTGATCTTTCGATCATCTATCAGCGTGATGATGATTCTGACGATTCACCCGATATCGGGTTGGTTGGGATCCTATATAGCCTTGCTGAAACCAAGGTGTTCGGTTCTATTGAAGAAACAGACAGCCAGAACCTTTACGATATCATGATCCGCTTGTACCAGGTGGTGAAACAATCTCAGGCATTAACAGAAAAATTCAAATCAAATGGTGCCGATTAATACATATCGTTCGTTCTGGCAATTTATGGCCGGTGAAGTTCCCGGGATCAATCACTTTTTCATGGTTCATGAAGAAAGTGATCTCGCCAGCGTGATCAGGGATATTGATGCCGGTTCAGTGATTCTATTTGCCGTCATTCCCAGTTCTGATATCGAGGCTACCAGTGGTGATGACTTTGAAGAGATTGATTCCTGCTTTGTCTTCGTGGTCAAAAAGAATGACCGGGGATCGTTAACACATGATGAATTTATCACGGAACTACACAATACTCAACTGGTAATGGCCGACGTCAAAAATAAGCTCATTGAGCTTTCAGCAGATCGGGAACATACAACGCCATTTTCGCACATGTTACATGGCCTCTTTATTAACGGCATGCACACTGATCCGGAATATAACCTGCTTGGCTGTGACGGTTGGGGATTGTCATTCAAACTCAAAACAAAAGGCACCAATAATTATTGACACGATGATCCCTGAAAATTTCTGCATGGTTTCTTTTAACTCATTCTTTACAAAGTTGGCGGTACTGTTCGTCTCCTATTTTACGCCAATTTCCGAGATGGTCCATGTGATGCTGATCTTCCTGGCCTTCGATACTGTCAGCGGGATTTGGGCATCCCTGAAATCAGGCGAGAAACTGGAAAGCCACAAACTCAGAAGAACCGTGTACAAATTCGTCTGGTACACCATCGCCGTGATGGCCTCCTGGATGATGGAACATACCTTTTCGCTCTCCTGGTCAAACCTGGCCAGTCTGATCGCAGGGTTTATCTGCTTTGTGGAGTTAAAATCAATATTTGAGAACATTGCCAAAATCACGAATGAACCCGTTTTCATGAGAATCCTGAAAATATTCAAGCGTAAAAGTTCTGAAACCATCAGTGAGATCACCGATGGCCCCGATGACCAATACACCGACAAACATCAAAAATCTGAAAATGGAAAAGATTAAACGCGTTTCAAAAAACTGCCTTTCACTGATCGAACATTTTGAATGTGGTGGGGACTTCCGCAGGTTCCTAACTGCCTATAAATGCCCGGCCGGTAAATGGACCATCGGCATGGGAACAACCCGGTACCCAGGCGGCGAACGGGTAATGCCCGGAGATGTTATTACCGAACATCAGGTCTTTGAATATTTGACCTATGATCTTGCCGGGGCCGAAAGCGCCGTTGCAAAGGCGGTCAATGCCGAAATAAATCAGCATCAGTTTGATGCCCTTGTCAGTTTTGTTTATAACCTGGGTGCACTTGCATTTCAAAACTCAACCCTGCTGAAGATCATCAATAAGAACCCTGCTGATCCAGGGATCGAGACTCAGTTCTGCAGGTGGCGGTTAGCAGGGGGAAAGCCCCATGCCGGGCTGATTCGTCGGCGCAAGTCAGAGTCCTGGCTGTATTATAACGGAGAATTAAAATTCACATTCTGAGCTATGACAAATACAAACAATCATTTTCCTAAGGATTGGCAGATCATATTATTTGCAGCTGTGATGTTCTTTTTAGCAATGCAAGCATGCACAACCTCCAAGGAGCTTCACCTGGAGCGTACAAAAGAGGAAACTCAAGTTACAGTCGCTGAAGAAACGAAAGCAGTCGTAACCACCGAAACCAAAACAGATACAAAAACCACCGCAGAAACTGAAGTCAAAGAAACCTTTGACACAGTGATTCGTGTATGGCCGGTGGTGGATGGAAGGGTAGCCGACAAACCGGTCGATGTACCGGTCAAAGGTGAAAGGACCATTCATCGCAAAGAGTTCACAAACCAGCTGCAGGAAAAGAAGGAACACAGTGGCACTGAGATATCGCGCCATGAGCAAGTGAATCAGAAATCTGACATTGCTCGTAAGGATAAAACCGTGGAAAGAACAGGTCTTCCCTGGTGGGCCATTGCCTTGTTAATCTTTGCTATCATGGCCGGAGTGGCCATAGGCATCTGGCGTTTCAAGCGTGGTTGATTTTCACATTTCGGAAAACAAAAGCAATGGGCCTCTGGAAAAAAGTTGCAGAAAACAGAACCGTTAGAACCGGAGCATTCCAGGGATCCTGGGAAGGTCCATTTGATGTATCCATCAATGAACCGGGGAAAACACAACGGTTTTCCCGCTCCATGAATACAGATGAAATGGAAACTTTTAATGAGAGACTTAAATCCTGGGGTAATAAAGTCAGAAGTGCTCTCCCTGTTTCTATTTCTTCACACGGGATTGGCGGAAAACAGCTCAAAAGAAGCATCCGCAATACCTATTACTATGAGTTTGGGGAGATTTTCCGGCTTGGTTTTTCCTTTGCACGCGAAGGTATTTTCGTTCACAAAGGAGTGGGACGTGGATACAACATGGTTAATGGTATGGTTGTCAAAACCTCCAAAACCAGTGGATTCAACCGCAAACCAAAGCCCTGGTTCAACCCCGTTGTTGAATCCTTCATCCCCGAACTTGAGCAAATAATCAAAGAATACACCGAAACGGCAATTGTTAATTCATCAAGAATCTACATACGATAACCATGGGCTCCAAAACGAATGTTTCAGATTACCGGTTCTCAATTTTCATCAACAATGATCAGGCAAAACGATCCTTGATGGAGATGGAAAAGGTCATGATGGGTTATGAAGCTGAACTATCCCGGCTGGTAAAAGAGAAGAAAAAAGACACCCAGGAGTATAAGGATGCAAAGAAGGTCTATGACCAGCATCTTGATCAGATGCACAAGCTCCGTCAGGAGGCAGGCCTCCAGGCTTTATCGCTCAAAGAACTGAAATCATTGCGCTCCCAGTTGAATAATGAAATGGCCCGGGCCATTCCGGGATCTGCCCATCGGGAAAAACTAGAAAAGGAATTCAGGGCAGTCAATACAAGAGTATCCGAATTACAGGTGGGGGCAGCAAAAAGTGGAATGTCCTTCGGAAAACTGGCAGATGCCTTCAATAAATATTTTGCCATTGCCACCGCCGGGGTTGCCGTTCTTACCGGATTTGGCATGGCAGTAATGGGGCTGGTGAAGTCTACCGGCGAACTTTCCGATTCACTTGCGAATATCCGTAAGACTACCGGCATGACCGCCGATGAAGTCAACAAGTTAAACACTGCCCTGGGAAAAATAGATACCCGCACCAGCCGAAAGGAACTTCGCGATATGGCCGTTGTTGCCGGGCAGCTCGGCATGGCCAAAGAGGATGTTTTCGCTTTCGTGGAATCGGTCGACCGGCTGAATGTGGCCCTTGGGGACGAATTCTCCGGCGGGGCAGAACAGGTGGCCAAAGAGATGGGGATGCTCCGGAACGTCCTCACGGATGTCAAGACCACCAATGTATCCATGGATATGCTTTCTGTTGGAAATGCCATCAACGCCCTGGGAGCTGCCGGCTTCGCCACCGGTCCCGTGCTGGTTGATTTTGCCTCACGGATCGCGGGGATCGGTATCCCGCTTGGTCTTACCTCCGACGAGGTACTCGGACTTTCTGCCACCCTGCAGGAGTTAAATGTCAATGCTGAGCGCGGCGGTACGGCGGTTCAGAAGATCCTTCAGAAAATGACACGCAATACGGCCGATTTTGCAAAAGTGGCCGGGATGTCAGTGGCGGATTTTACAAACCTGGTCAACGAAGACCTCTTTGCAGCTTTCAAAAAGGTGATGGAAGGCTCACAACTGGGAGGGCAAAGCGCCACTGCCCTGAGTGGGATCATCAAGGAATTGGAAATCAGTGGTGCCGGCGCTTCTGAAATCTTTGCAAAACTGGGAGGTAACTCCTCGATGCTCGCTGAGAAAGTCGCCCTTGCAGGCCAATCGCTGCAGAACACCGATTCCATCACTGCGGAATTCAACGTTAAAAACCAAACGCTGGGCGCAGTCCTGGACAAGCTGTCCAAAGAATGGTACCGGTTGATCTCCATGCCGGGGGTGACACAGTTCTTTACCGACCAGGTTATGAATGTTGTCTCCCTGGTTAACTGGCTCAAAGACCTTCCGCTGATTATCGAGAAATACCGGATCGCCCTGATTGCCGTCGGGGGTGCTACCCTTGTCTGGATTGCCGCCAAAACCCGCTCCATGCAGGTCTCCCTTTTAAACAACCTCACGATGAAAGAGGGTATTCTTTTGAAAATAAAGGATGGCATTGTCATGGAATACCTGATCGTCAAGGAGCAGATGCTCACCATCTGGAAAGGAAATGGCACCGTGGCCACCAAGCTTGCGGCAACCGCCCAGTGGCTCTGGAATGCGGCTATGGCCGCTAATCCCATCGGTTTGGTCATTGCAGGCATTACTGCCCTGGTCATCGCAGTCAAAGCGTACGACAAATACAATGCTGAGGCCATTGCCCTGGAGAAATCAAAAGGCGCTGCCACGGCCTTTTTGACAAGCGCCAATGAAAAACTCAAAAAATCATACGCCGAAATTGAATCGCAGATCAGGAGTATGAACATCATGTCGAAAGAGGAAAAGCAGGCTCTGAGCGACAAGATAAAGCTCACCCTCGAACTTGCCAAAGCTGATCTGCTGGCTGCACAGGCCCGGCAAAAAGCCATCGGGGAACAAGCTGCGAAGCCTACCTTGTTCCAAAAGGGCATGGCAGCCTTTTCCGGTCCCGTCGGCATTGGGGGTTTGGCGGTCGCTTCTGCTGAAAATTCGCAGGATGCGATGGCTCCTTTCAATGAAGGGATCAACAAGTTAAAGGATCAGATTGCACAGTTGGAGGGTCAACGACAAAGCGTGACAAGTATTCTTTTTTCAGAAGCTTCCGCGGATAAAGTGCTGGCAAAGACCCAGGAGGCACTTTCTGAGAAACTCAGCAAGTACCAGACCGCCCTGCGAAACACCGTCGCCGGCAGCGAAGAGTATATCCGGATCCAGGGAAAGATCAAGGACACAAATAAAGAATTGGCCAAATTCGACAACAGTGATCCTTCCGCTGAGCCAAAAGGGGAGGGAAAAAAAGTCAAAACGAGGCTGGAAGAGATCAACAGGCAAATTGAAGAATACCTTGGACTTCTTCAGAAACAGATTGAAAAAGAGCCTGAAAAGGCCGCTGCAACCGCTAAAGAAATAGCATCGCTCAAAACTCAGAAGAAGTCCATCGAAGACCTTCTTCAATCCTATCTGGCTCTGGCAGAGGGATCAAATATCGAATCCTCCAAATACTCCTTTGAAGATCTTTATCAATTCCGGAAAAATGCCGGAATAGCAACGGCTGATGAAGTTGCTTACTATGAGATCAATAAACTCAAGCAAACAAACGGCTGGGCCATTGCCAGCGAAATAGAACGCGCGGCTGCCATCAAAAAAATCAGGATGGATGCAGGTGTAAATACCGATGCACTCCCGGATGGCACACCCATTGAAGAATGGACTCCGGACAATTATACTTCCAATAAAAAATCAGATGATGCATCACAAGAAGCCGCTTTTCAGGACAATGGAGCCCTGGATGTAAACCTCTGGGGTGCCAAAGCGGAAGCCTTTATGGGTTATGCCAATACCGTAATGAATGGCATGATGGGAATAGATCAGGCCATGAGCGCTTATGAGAATTCACAGCTCGCAAAAGACCAGAAACAAAACGATCAGAAAAAAAACAACCTGAAACGACAGCTGGATGCAAAAACCATCACCCAGAAACAGTACGATGCCGGCATTGTCAAGCTTGATCAGGAAATGGATGCCAAGAAAAGGGAGCTTCAGGTTAAGCAGGCCAAACGTCAGAAGGCACTGTCACTGGTACAGGCCATAATCAGCACCGCACAGGCTGTTGTCACTGCCCTGAGCGCTGGTCCGATTATCGGGATCATCCTGGCTGCCCTGGTTGGAATTCTTGGAGCCGTGCAGATCGGCTATATCGCATCAACCCCCATCCCGGAGGCGTTCCGGGGAAGGTACACGGCCTTCCGGAAAGCTTCGCAGGCTGCCATCGGCCGGTACGATGTTCTGGGCAAGGAAGACAACAAAATGTACCGGGGAGTTCCGTATCAGGAGCGTCCGGAATCCGGGATTTACAGTTCACCCACTCTGTTTGCCGAGACGGGCCGCGAGATCATCCTCAATCCAAAACATACTGAAAATTTAATGCGCTTCCGGCCTGACCTGGTGGATGCCATCATGAAAGTTCCGCAGCGCTCGGTCGGGCTATACCCGGAACCTGCAGCGCAGAAGGCTTCCACCACGCAGCAGATCACTGTCAAGTTTGACCAGGACACCCTGGACGAGATGAAGAACTTTCGTGATCAGCTCAAAAAGCCGCTGTCTTCAAGCATCGTCTATGAAGACATGCGCAGCAGCATGGATACGGTTGCGGCTATTGAAAAGAGCGTAACCCGTTAAACTGTCCTTTAGTTTCCGTGGCCGGCACAATATGTTTGCCCCGGGTAAAAATATAACCGATCCGCCATGTTTGTCGTAAAGTATCCATATTTAATGTCCTTCGCCGGAAATCCCATGCGTTACCTGGTTTCGACCAACGAGGGAGGCGGGGGCATAGAAGATTCGAAATCGGTCATTGAAATTGAATTTTCCGACATCGATTCAACGCCTGATCATTCCATCGATATCACATTCCTGCGTGAGACCCGAAGGTTCACCCTGAAGAATCAGCCCACCTCCCGGGATCATCTCCCGATTGCCGATGATTCCTGGGATGCCGCCCGATGGTGCCAATCCTGCTACGACTATATAATAAATGATGTCCAGCTTCAGAATTATTATGCGATCGACATAGACGGTCCCAAAATCGTTCTGACGGCAAAAACCGCTTCTCCGGACTATGATTGGATCTGTGAAAATAACGAAATCCAGGGGGTAACAATTACTACAGTGATCAGTGGAATGGTGTCCATCCCAGGTACCGTGGAAGGGGTGCGGATGACGGTATTGAAAAATGGCACCACCCTGTTGGGGCAGGATTACAAACCGCTGGATGCCAGTGGGAATGTTAGATTTGAAATACAGGAATATCTCTATTCTTCACTCTTACAAGCATTACCACCCAGGTTCAGACTCTCGATCCCCATCCATTACCATATTTACACTGATTATTTTATCAAATACCAGGTTAGCTTTTGTGACAGGATTGCCGGGGTTTTCCAGGCAAGAACCTATGGTGCTCCGAATTACACCTTTTGTTACGCAATTGCCGGAGGCCTGAACCGCGAGGATCTGGTTGCCAACCATGAGTCCATGGTCGATTATTTCAACCTGGCGGCAACCAAAATGAAATTCCTGACCTGGTCGCCACCATCAAGGATCACGGATCAGACGGAAACACACAGCTTGTTTTTTGCCTTTCAAAATCCGTCGTATTCAGCTTGCCGTATGAAGCTGGTTCTGGTCACCACGCAAGGCTCTGAGGTCCCGGTAACCGTCATTCAACATCCGATACAACCCTGGTCAGTTGCCGAATACCACGTCGGGTTTGACCAGCTTGGCCTGGCAGACCGTACCCATGATGATATCTTAAAATGGCAGGTTTACCTGGTAAGGGGAGACACCGGAGAGGTGATTTCGGACATCAGGGAGTTTATCCTGGACAAATCGTTCCATGAAAATACGCGCTACTTCCGATTCCGGAATTCCTGGGGAACCTACGATTCACTGAGGTGCACAGGTGTCTTTGAAAGCATCGTGCAGCATGACCGCGAAAAGGTGCTGTTCATGAGCGATGACATTGAAACCTCGTTCAACGCCCCCGGCGCTTATTCCATGATCAAGGAGTCGCAGAATTTCAAGGCAAACTCCGGATGGCTCACCCGGGATTATCTCAATTTCCTGCGGGACTTTATGTTGTCAGGAGACATCTACGAGGTGGAAGGCTTCCGGCTGTTGAAATGCCTGCTCACCTCCAAGAAAACCAACCTTTTCAAGGATGCAGTTTACAACTACAGTCTGGCCTTTGAATACGAAAGCGCCTACGATGATTTTTTTTTTCAAGGATTCGAATGATCTCAACAGTCAATGAGGTCAGAAATTATTCAAACGCCTATTCAAACGCTTACAGCTAACGCCTATACCCGTGATAACCTACGCTGAAGTACTCACAAAAATCATTTCCACACTCACTGGGCGGCCGGTGGGTGCCGAAATTCAGCCAGAGGATCATGAAGATATGGAGATTATGATCCTGGATTATATCGAGCAGCTCAAGGTGTCTTCTTCCGGAAGCTCACTCAGGGAAGCGCATGCTTCCGCCACAGCAGGCGCTAATTGTAATCTCATCTGGAATAGTGCTTTCTCCGACAGTTTTTATACCCCGGTCATCAATGGTTTTGATGCATCCGGGAATCCCGTTGAAATTTCTCTCATCAGCAAATCCACCACGAAGTTGGTGGTCAGGACCCTGGTAGATGCATCCCTTTCCGCCCTGGCCCTGCCATTTGATAATTCACAACTGTAATGACCACACCATGAAAAAGTTCATCCTTACTTTCCTTTTGCTGACCGGGCTGCACGCCTTGTCACAGACTCACCTTTTTAATTCCATCTCCTTTGTCGCCGGGGGAGTGATTCAGCAATGCGCGTTCGCTCCTACAAGTCTGACTTTTAATAACATTAATTATGTAGCCTTTCCGGGCTTCGGCACTTCACATACCACAGCTGCCTATGGTGATCACGCCCACGGAGTATATGGCCAGTGGGTCACCAACGGAACTAATATTTACAATAGCAATTCAGGGAATGTCGGCGTTGGTACAACCAATCCCACCCACAAGTTAACTGTTGTTGGTGGAACATATGGGATAAACAGTTACGGATCAGTTACAGGAGTATTTTCGCAAGGTGGCTCCTGGGGTGTCCAGGGCAGTGGTGCAACTGGGATATATGGTGTTGGAACAGCGAAGGGAGGCGAATTTTCCTCTTCATCCGGAACCGCGTTATATGCATCTACCACAACCGGTCTGGCCGGCATTTTCATGGGAGGAAATGTCGGCATCGGGGTAACCAATCCTTCAGCCCTGCTGCAGGTGAACGGTCTGTTGAAAACCACCACCCTGCAGGTGGGACCGTATAATGTAAGTGTCACAGGGAATGTTAGCATTCCACAGTCCGGCGGTGGAACAGTGACAAATGTGACCGGCATTGCGCCTGTTTATGTGGACCACGGCACTACAGAGCCGGTTATCAGCATGCCGGCTGCTTCCTCCGATGTCGACGGGTATCTTACCGGTTGGGACTGGAATATGTTCTACTATAAACGTGGATCACAATGGGAGGATTACGGAGATGGTAGTATCTACTTTCCGGGTGATTATGTCGGTATCAGAACCCCTAAACCGGCCTATCCGCTCGATGTAAACGGTAATGTGCGTTCTTCTGAATCATTCATTACCAAAGACGGGACCTCAGATGACTGGAACGCGAAGGAGCCCGGATTGGGATATCCGTCAGCGGACGGTCTGGTACTGTCCTCGCTAATGGATGGTACAAGATCCTGGACATCCTTTCCGAAAGGTCTCTGGACTGAAAACGGCTATGATGTTTATCGTGCTTCCGGCAGGGTAGGTGTAAATACGACCTCGCCTCAATTCACACTGGATGTTGCCGGAACTGCGAAAATTTCAGACTACAAATCCTATGAAAGTTATGTTTCTCAATTGAATGTTAATGCAGGAACTTCGTCTATCGGAGGAATCTGGACCAATGCAACGGATTCAGTTCCGGCAAATAAGGTGCCTGGCTATCTTTTTGACGGTGACAAATCAACCGGATACATCAATAATCATTCAGTGGTTGTAAATCCCTTTGTCGGCTCCTATTTTTACTACTTCAGCCGTTCCCGGAATTATAGCTATCAGGTCGGCATTTTTGATGGCTCGGAACAGCGGAAGGCTTTTTGCAGTATGCAAATCGGTGGCCCAACGTTCTTCAGAGCTTCACTTGGGTCGCCGGCCTATCCATGGGGTAAAGCCTATTTCGCCGATAGCATGTTTTGCGAAAAGATCACCAGTACCGGGATCAAAGCCACAACCCTTGTGACCACTGGAAAGGTCGGGATCGGCACGACGAACCAAGACAGCACTTTGAACGTAGGAGGGGGAATAAATGCCTCAGGAGGCCTCTCTGCGACCGGTATGGTGATCATAAAGAACCCAATCAATGAATCCACGATACAGATGGGCCCGGGCGGTTTTTATGCAGTTACCAACGTGGCCGGATATGCTGCAGCCAACATTCAACCGTATGGGGCAGAAGGGCGTTTCAGATTTCGAAGGACCAATGGGACCTATGCCGCAAAAACAGCGTTGGTCTCTGGGAATGAGATCGGTCATGTTGGCTGGTGCGGTTTTGAAGGATCCATCCTCAGCGCCCCGAAAGCGCAGATCACCGGATACTCCACAGAAAATTGGTCAGCCACTGCCAACGGTACAAACATCCTATTTCACACAACGAAAAACGGTACAACATCCACTGCCGAAGTAATGAGGCTCGAAAACAACCGGTGTGTGCAAATCAACACCCCCGTTTCAATAGGATCGAATCCACTGCAGGTCACCATGGACGCAGCAGTTTACGGGAATACCATATCTCCGATCTTCATTGAGACCTACTCAACAGGCGGAGCACAGACCTTTACCACCCGCACAGCTCAGGGAACCAAGACCAGTCCGACCGCATTAACAGATGGGGTCACCCTTGGAGGGATTGGGTCCCGTGGCCACGATGGCACATCATGGACCACAAACAGGGCCGGGATCAATATAAAGGCTGACGGGAACTGGACAACTACAAGCCATGGAACCATGTTTGTTATCACCTTGACCTCTCCGGGTGCCATTGCCAGTTCTGAAAAACACCGGTTCACAGCCTCAGGTCTGGGAATTTTAACGGTATCGGCCCCGACCGCTGCCCTGGATGTGAATTCCGATATCATCAGGGTTCGCTCTGCCAAAGTCCCGGCATCGGCCAGCGCTACCGGCAACGCCGGCGATATCTGCTGGGGCGCTGATTACATTTACATCTGTGTCGCTGAAAACACCTGGAAACGTTCTCCTTTAACAACCTGGTAACACAAAATTAATGATGAAGACTTTTTTAAAATGGGCTGCCGGGTTGCTGGAAGATCAGCAGGGTGCAGCAAGCTCAAAGAGAGCCGGTTTTTACTGGGCGTTCGCGCTGTTGACTTATATGATTGTAAAGAGCGCTAATGGCGCCCAGGTCAACATGGAGATGTTCTGGGCCGTGGTTCTGATTATTCTGACTGGTTATGGCCTGATCACCACAGAGTATTTCAAAAATAAATCACTCCCATCAATAAAATCCGGGGAGCTTCCCTGATTCATTAATTTTCTGCTATGCTTGCACTAAAGATTGACGGCCAATATATTGATCTTCCGGATGATTTTTCGTTCACCATGAACCTGAAATCCCCACTGTTCGGTGATGTCGGATCCTACTCCTACCCGTTCCGGGTTCCGGCCACGCCCAGGAATGCAATGATTCTTGGCTTTCCGCATAGGGTTGAAAATACCAACGATCTTTACCGGGATATGCCGAGTACCTTTGAATGGAATGGTCTCTCGCTTTTTTCTGGAACCGCACGGTTCAAATCTATCAACCGGAAAACTTATGAAGGAATTGTATTCGACTCCAATGGCGACTTCTATTATCAGCTTCAGAACAGGGGTTTGCACCAGATAGATTTTGGCTCCATGAGCTTCGCCACGGAATGTGAGGCACTGACCTATCTTTCCAATGCAGCCAATAACTATTACCCTGGGTCAATTGTGGCCTGTCCGATGATCCGGGATGAGACCTATTTTGACCCACCCACCGAAAACACAGACCTCCAATGGTTCAATTTCTCCCATTGGATGACCTGGCCAGTGGTAGGTACTGGCTGTGCAGCCCTCCTGCGATCGACATCGGAACAGGTTCCGGTAGCCAGAACCGTAATTGTTCCAATGCTCTATTTGCGCTATGTCCTAGATAAAATCTTTGAAGGCCTGGGCTATACCCTCGATGACCAGATGTTTTCATCCCACCCCGACTTCAACAGGCTAGTTTTGTTCAACGCCACCAATGCGAACAGCCCTTTTGGAACCGGGTATGTTCCGGAAAATTATACCCTGACAAACTTGCTTTTCAATCATCACATCCCCCGGGTGCCGCTGAATGATTTCATCAAAGGCCTGGAGACTTATTTCGGGTTTGGCACCTTTGTCGATAATGTTACCTGGACAGTCCGGCTCATTCCGTTGAAATCCATTGCCACCAGTGATGATTATATCGATTTTTCGAAAAACATCATTTCTTATAACATTGAAACAGAAGGCAGAAAGAAAGGGTTCAAACTTGCTATGACCATCGAGGGTGGCGATCTGATGCTGGAAGGTCTCCAGGGATATGAGAAAATGATCATGGACATCTACAAAGGCTCTGTACCGACGGTAGCCGAGCTTCCACCGTTTCCGATTGGGGAGGTCGGCAACTGCTATTATGTTGAAAACCTGGGCCAATATTACCAGATGAACACCAACTATTCCTATTCCCAGACCATTCTAATGGAGATTTTGATGACCCGGTTTTACTTCCGTTCTGGAGAAGAAGACCTCACCACGATCTTCTCAAACCTCTGGTCGGATACTTCCCTGAATACATCTACCGTCAATACCCAGATGATCGCCTGGAAAGGTATCTCCCCGCGCTTGTTTTTCGCTAAGAAAGATACTTGGGCCAATCATGCCTCGATGATGGGTGTCCACGAAACCCCGGATCACAGTCTGTTTTATCGTTGGGAAACGGGTATGTATAATCGGTTCTGGAAGGAGTACCTCACCCTCCTGGTCAATGCCAAGACCGTGAAATTTCAGAAAAGCATGGACTTCCTTGAATTTCGGAACTTTGATTTCTCCCGCAAATACATGATTGGTGGTTTGAAATACCTGGCTAAGAGCATCCAGGTAACCATGAAGAAGGATCGCGTGATGCCGGCAACACTGGAATGCCTTACATGTGATTGAAAGCTTGACTTTAGTTCTGGCCTCTAAGCCGTTTCCGATAATTTTTTCATAACACAATCATTTGAGAAAGAAATTTTAGTATATCTTTACTCGTTGTGTCCTCGATGTGGTGTCTATAGTCAACTATAGCTGCCATATGGCGGTTAGCGAGAAGTGTTGTGCCAATTATAAAAGATAGATTACGAGCTATATACCAGGTATAAAATGAGATTGTCCAATTTATATATGATTTTTTTTAAACCCAATCAGTTTTTATAAACAAAAAATTGAATGATATGAAAAAATTTATCTTTCTGACTATCCTTGGTCTCATGATGAATTCAGTTGCAGGCCAATTCGTCCGTATGCCACTGGCATATCCCAACGATGGGTATTTTTATTCTCCGGAATCCATGTCGATCGTAGATCAGAATCATGTGTGGGTAGCCACAGTCAAGCGAAACTCAGCTGCATTAGTTCAGCCTTACTATCAGGCTGCAAATACATCAGATGGTGGAAACACCTGGCAGTTAATCCAGATTCCTGCGACAGGCGACTGGTCTTTAATGGATGTAGCAGCACAATCTGAGGATGTTTGCTATTATTTCATGGATACGCCGACCGGTAATAGTGATATCTGGAAAACCACCGACGGTGGGACTACATGGGCAAAAAAAACCACATCAGAATTCAACGGCAGTTGGGGCGATTTTATCCACCTGTTTAGTAATGACACTTTAATTGCATTAGCCGACCCTACAAATGGGTACTTTAACATACAGCTTTCTAATGACGGAGGAGATACCTGGAGTCGGGTTCCCCAATCAAATATCCCTCCAATCCTTCCGGGTGAAATGGGCTGTGCTGGCAAGTCGTTCAGCGTCATAGGAAATACAATATGGTTTCCTTCATACAAGGGAAGATGTTTTAAATCCATTGACCGGGGACTTCACTGGACTGTCTCCGACGTAAATTCAGCGGGTGGTTTTCAATATGGCAATGTCTGTTTCAGTGACCAGCTGCATGGGATCTTTTCTTTAACCTCATCACCGTATCTATTTAATTACAGCTACTATAAAACGGATGATGGGGGTATAACCTGGAACCCCATTTCCATTCTTCAGAATACTTCAAATTCCGTGATAAGCCGTATTGATGGGATTATTGGGGGATTTGTGTTGGCCACCAGGTTCGGTTCTTCGCTCGGCAAATCATATATTTATTATACAGATGATTTTTTTAGTACGATGACCTTGCTTGATTCCGTTACTAATTCAAATAACAAAATATTTTTTAAAGACGCTAGTACGGGCTGGTTAGGGGGAAGTAATCTACCCGACAGTAGTATCTTTAAGTTTACCGGAGTTTTAACATCAACCGGATTCAGCCCTGGTGAATCTGTTCATATCAAAATAACGCCGAATCCATCAAACACTACAGCACTTTTAACATTGCCAACAAAAGTCATAAATGATAGCAAGACAGTAAAGGTCTTCAATGTCTCTGGCAATTTAATAGCCAATTTTAGCATATCTCCAAAAGTCAGTAATATTGAACTCAACGCTTCCGAATATCCGGATGGGCTATATATTATTCGAGTGATTTCAAACCGGAGTACTGTAATGAATGCAAGATGGATGATTATGCATTAATTCATTTCATTCCGTAAGCATAATCCGGGATAAATAAATTAAAAATAACTGGGCACAACACAGCAACTAAGCCCCATGCTGCATTCTACCGGGATCGTCAGCGTGATGCCGAAACTACCGCAAAAGGGCTTAGCTGCAACGTTAAGAAAGACTAGGAATGTAGATTTCACTTGGTAGAGGGGCATACACCGGTGCAATATTTCGGCCCATTGAAGCTAGATCAGGGAAGTCATTGGCCAGCTTGTCTGACGGACGACGGTTAAATTTATCAAGGTAAATCTGTGTCATTTCCAAATTAGAATGTCGGAGTTGCAGCTGAAGGTCCCGGATGTTAATGCCGTTTTCGATGGCCATACCCACTCCGGTGTGTTTGAGCGAGTATAAATGTTTCTCAATTCCATAATGGTCAGCAAATTTCCGCCATGCTTCAGCCATGCGGGTTGGTGCGTATTCCACAGTGCCTCTTTGTTGATTCTTGCCGAATACAAAATAATCTCCAGGGTAATTCAAATCCAGCTTCATTAACACTGGCATCAGGGCATTAGGAATCTGAACAACCTCCTGTTTTTTATTTTTCGATGCTTTCCCGGGAATGACAATTATTCGGCTCTTAAGATTAAAATCAGACACCTTCAGCCTCACCATTTCCTGTGGCCTGATAAAGCAATAGAAGATCAGGCATGCACAAACATACAGGTCATAATGCCACACCGGCAAATTTTGCTGCATGATTACGAGTTCATCAATTGTAAATGCTATCACTGATGGATCTTCTTCCGGCAACATATCAATCTTATCAAAGGGATTGATTAATATCCATTCACGCTTTACCAGGACTTTAAACAGGGTTTTCATGGCTGTCACCCGGTTGTTGTAGGTCCGGTTGCAGTTTTTCAGAGTCGCTTTGGTATAGTCCATGAACTCCTGAGCATGATGATAGTTAAAATCATCCACAGCCATGTTTAAGAAATTTTTGGAAATAAGCCAATCGTTAAATTTTTGCACCATACTGCTGTATGTGTGATGCGTCCTTTTTCGGCATGAATTTTCTTTGAGCGATAGAACATAAGCGATGGCTACTGCAAGAGAAGTATATTTTCTCTCAGAGTGGGCATAAGGATTGAAGCCCTGCCGTAATCTACTATTGATGGATTTGATAATCTCATGCGCTTTATCGCGTCGGCCGCTGGCAGTGAGTATTTTCTGTGGTACCCAAAGCTGATAACGGCAATATTTGCCGGTATCAGGGGAAAGAAATTTGTAGTAAACAAACCAGCGTTTTGAAAGATCACCGCCGGCGTCAAAAAGTTTTGCGGTTTTGAATTTTTCCATTTCGTTTTAAATTTTCCGACCTCGCCAGGTGAAAAAATCTAAATGAAATGACCACAACCTTTGTTTCAAAAAGTTTCAATTTTTCGGTAAAAAACCCGTAAAATGTTGACTTTCTGTGTGTTATAAACCTTTGTAGCGGGGACAGGACCTTCTTGTAAAACCACCACCACTGAATATCAATACTTTAATGCGCGTTATTCAAAGAACTTT